>JBCCKK010000092.1:0-11222 GCA_039027395.1 Verrucomicrobiota bacterium
GATAAGCCGGATTCTGTTCCTCCCGAAAACGGGATTCGACGATCATTTATCTAATGCGACTCACCTGAGAGACGAAGACGGGCCGCCTATGCTCTCGTTTTAGTCTTGCACTACCTGGGGTTTATCGTGCCCTCATCATTACTGATAAGGCGGTAGGCTCTTACCCCACCTTTTCACCCTTATTCTGCTAAGCAGAACGGTTTGTTTTCTGTGACACTATCCGTCAAAGCACCGTCGCCCGTGCTCTGCCCTTGCTTTCACAAGGCAAGTTGCCCTGCAGTGTCCGGACTTTCCTCATCCCAATTACTCAGGATGCGATCGTCAGCCTTAACATATAATACTATAGAGGAGTGATCGGTATTTCAATCGATGTTTTGCCTACTCCGTCAGAAGCGGAACGCCGGACTGAATTAAAAATTTTTGAATCAGATTCTCAAAAACCACGTCGTAAGAGCATGAAAGCAATTGTTATTTGCCTTTTGGGAATCGGATTGGCTGCTCCATCGGTCCAAGCTGAGGATACCATTTTTGGACGTGAAGGATCGGGCCGACCAACAAACACCGTAGTGGGTGCTTTGTTTGGCGCCGCTACGGGTGCTGCGATTGGCCAAGCTACTGGAGGAAAAGACGGCTGGTGGATTGGAAGTCTGGTTGGAACAGCCGTTGGGGGAACTATTGGTAATACGGTTCCCACGGACAGCTATCGGAGAGACACCTACCGTCCAACATATGCTTCCTATCGCCCTCGCTATCATCGCACCTATTCGCGTAGCAGCTACTGTCCTCCTTACCGCTCTCGTCCCGTTGTTCAGCAAGTAGTCTATGAACAGCCTGTTGTCGTTGAAAAGACGGTGATAGCTACCGATATTTCTCCTTATGGACATATGCAAAACGATGGAACGATCAAATCGCCTTGGTCGGACTTCACTATGAGTGTTGGCGGACTCAGTCCAGGGCAAACCGTCTATGACGGATATACCGGCAAAGCATTTCGAGTTCCCTAAAACGATCTAAACCGTTTGTTTCTGTTGGGTTGATTGATGGGAGGTGGAGTCTTTGACTTCGCCTCCCTTTTTGTTTGGAAAAAAGGCTCATCGCGCTTGCCAAAGCCTAAACTTTTCATACAATTACAAAACGTGTCGCGTGCATAGCTCAGCGGTAGAGCTACCGGTTTACACCCGGTCGGTCGGAGGTTCGAACCCTTCTGCACGCACCAATTCACCACCTTTGTATCGAAACAAAAACATGAAGCTCCGTCTTTACCGCTTAGTTTACATTTGGATTGTTATCTGTCTTTTTGCCAATTCCCTTCAAGGCCAGGAGGCTGAATTGACAGAGATGCCTGTTGATTCGGACGGCGGTAAGTTGGTTTACGTCATTCCTGTTCGGAGCGATATTGATGCTTCGATTGTTTATGTAATTCGGCGTGGCATCAAAGAAGCAATCGAAAATGATGCGGATGCCGTTATCCTCCACATGGATACGTATGGAGGCCAAGTCATCAAAACGGAGGAAATCACAGGGATACTCCGCCGTTTTGAACCTCAGGAAGAGACATACACTTATATTGATACCAAAGCGATTTCTGCTGGAGCCTATATTTCATCCGCCACTCGCGAAATCTACATGGCTCCAGGATCCGTAATCGGTGCAGCTGTCCCAGTCATGATGGCTCCGGGAGGCTCTGCACAGGAAGTCGATGACGGATATAATGAAAAGATTAAATCTGCATTGCGTGGGTTAGTTCGAGCCAATGCGGAACTTCACGGGCATAACGCCGACGTGTTCGATGCAATGATTGATATCGATCAAGGCCTTTCAGTTGACGGTAATGAAATTGTCCCCAAGGGAAAGGTGCTTACGTTAACTACTAATGAGGCTGCAAAATCCTATGGCTCCAAAAATGAGCCACTCTTAAGTTCAGGCACGATCGACACCTTAGATGAACTGATCACTAAGATTGGTGGGGATCCTGCGACTGCTGTCAAAATTGAACCGACCGGCCTCGAGCAACTCGCTCGCTTGCTAGTGGTCATTTCACCGTTCCTTTTAGCCGGAGCATTTCTTTGCGGGTACGTTGAATTTAAGACTCCAGGATTCGGTGTGTTCGGGATCTTAGCCGCAGTTTTTGCTTTGATTTTCTTCTTTGGACATTACGTAGCTGGACTTTCTGGTCATGAGCTGTTGGTTGTATTCTTCATAGGCGTGATTTTAATCGCAGTCGAACTCTTTATTCTACCGGGTTTGATCCTGCCAGGACTTGTGGGTGCATTCTTGATTCTGGGTTCTTTGCTGTTCGCTATGAGTGACAGTATAGGCCCGTCCGCGTTCAGCTTACCTCCCCTGCCATCGTTAGAAATTCCCTTAATGAAGCTGTTTGCTTCTATCGTGCTATCCTTCTTGGGGGCTTTATTATTGGCCCGCATTCTTCCGAAGACTTCCATGTATTCCCAACTCATTTTGACGGGAGATAACTCGGTGGAAACACCGATTGAAGCAGCAGCTCTGGAACATACAATCGAAGCAAGCATGGAAGGATCTGCACTTACTGTTTTAAGGCCATCAGGAACCGCTGATTTTGGAGATGGCCCCGTCGACGTGGTTGCCGAAGGCACCTTCATTCCCAAAGATGCTCGGATCAAGATTGTTTCGGTCCAAAAAAATCGAGTAGTTGTTCAACAGATTGAATCCTCATGAGCCTTATTATCGCTCTTCTCGTCGCCGGTTACCTCCTACTATTTGCTGAACTCCTACTCCCAGGAATGATCGCAGGGATTGCAGGTGCAATCTGTCTGGTATCCGCAATCGTTGTTGCAGCAACAGTGGAAGGTGTTCCTCAGAACCTATGGCTATATCTCTTAGTCGGAGAAATCATATCTGGAGTCATCCTTTTTTGGCTCTGGGCCAAATACTTTTTCAAGACCTCCCTAGGTAAGCGATTCGTTCACGATATGAGTAACGAAGAAAGCTCGGCTCCTCCCGAGTTTAAAAACTATGAGGGAATGAAAGGAGTGACTGTAACTCCACTTCGACCTTCAGGCACCGCAGAAATCGAAGGCAAACGTGTCGATGTTGTTACAGAAGGTGCTTTAATTGAAAAAGGAATCAACATTTCAGTTGTGAAAGTCGAAGGAGCTCGTATCGTAGTGCGAGTTATTCGTTAACTTTACTCAAAATCTAACTGTATAAAACTATGCCAACCCCCGTTATTGTTATTGGATTGATCATTTTGGGCCTTATCACCCTGGTCGCCATCATTGTTCTTTCTAACTTCCTAGGTCTCTGGATCAAAGCGATTACATCCGGTGCTCCCGTCAGCTTCGGCACACTCATTGGAATGTGGCTACGAGGCGTTCCTCGCGCCCTAATCGTCAATGCTCGGATCACTGCAGTTCGCGCTGGCATCACACTCTCTGTCAAAGAATTAGAAACCCACTACCTCGCCGGCGGTAATGTAGTAGAGGTTGTCCGAGCGCTTATTGCTGCAGATAAAGCGGGAATTGAACTAACTTACAATCGAGGTTGTGCTATCGACCTTGCTACGGCTGGAACTGGTAAAACGGTTTACGAAGCAGTGCGGACCAGCGTTAATCCAAAGGTCATCGATTGCCCAAGTTCGGAGAGCGGGCGCTCCTCAATCGACGCAGTTGCTAAAGATGGGATTGGTGTGCGAGCTCGGGCTCGGGTAACCGTGAGAACAAATCTAGATCGCTTTGTTGGTGGGGCCATGGAAGAAACCATCATCGCGCGTGTCGGAGAAGGAATCGTGACGACCATTGGTTCCGCGGGGACCTATAAAGATGTCTTAGAAAATCCTGATAATATTTCCAAGAACGTATTAGAGCGGGGATTGGATTCTGGAACAGCATTTGAAATACTTTCGATCGATATCGCCGATGTCGATGTTGGGGAAAACATCGGCGCTCGCCTTCAGGCTGACCAAGCAGAGGCAGATAAGCAGATTGCTCAGGCAAAAGCTGAAGTTCGCCGTGCGGCCGCAGTTGCTACCGAACAAGAAATGAAGGCTCGTGTTCAAGAAATGCGCGCGAAGGTTGTTGAAGCAGAAGCTCAAGTCCCAATGGCAATGGCGGATGCATTCCGCAATGGAAATCTCGGAGTCCTCGACTATATGAAGTACCGCAATGTTCAGGCTGATACAGAAATGAGATCGTCCATTGCCAAAGATAACGGCCCTCAAGGCCCTGGAAATCCCAATAAAAGCGAATAAACCCAGTTAGAAAGCTCATATGGACCTTAGCGATTGGCTCTTTCCCCTCCTGCTTTTAGGAGGGGCAATTGTCCAATGGGTAACCAGTAACCGGGAGAGTAAAGACGAGTCTAGCCGTCCGCCTACCAGCTCACCTAGGACTACACGAGACGAGCCAACAACAACGTCGCCCGCTAACGAGTGGGATGAGCTCTTAGAAGCACTTGGCCAAAAGGAGATACCTACCGAGCTCCCACAAGAACAGAGTTCACCTCCCCCTATTCCTAACCAGTCTTCACAACAAGACCGCCAGCCTACACCCTACGTTGATCCTCTCGAAGCTCGCAGACGTGAACTTGAAAAAACACAGCGCCAGCTTGCAGAGGTCAACAGCTCGGGGCATTTGGTTACTCACGAGACATCATCAACCGTCGATAAAGCAACTTCCAAGAAAGCTGCCAATCTCAGGCGAGTTTTGGCAAATCGAAGTGAAGTCCGTCAGGCAATCTTACTCAATGAAATTCTCCAACCTCCGGTCAGTTTGAGATAAGGAATGTGTTATGTCGGATAGTCGTCTGGTAAATGTGGGTCTTGTCCAATCGGTTGCGACTCCCTCTCTAGATAAAAATTTGGATCGAGCGATTCGCCGCTGCTATCTGGCCGCTGAGCAAGGAGCCCAAATCATTTGCCTTCAAGAGCTGTTCAAAAGCTACTACCCCTGCCAGGAAGAAAATCCAGACTTCTTCGATTGGGCCGAGTCTATCCCCGGGCCAACTACCGAAGAATTAAGCAAAGTCGCAGCTGAAAAAGACGTCGTCATCATTGCTAGTGTATTTGAACGCCGGACCAGTGGTCTTTACCACAACACAGCAGCCGTGATTGATGCCGGAGGCGAGCTACTTGGAACTTATCGAAAGATGCACATTCCCGATGATCCCGGGTATTATGAAAAATTTTATTTCACACCAGGAGATCAAGGCTTCAAGTGTTTCGAAACCAAATTCGCTAAGATCGGCGTTTTGATTTGCTGGGATCAATGGTTTCCGGAAGCTGCTCGCCTCACCGCCCTACAAGGGGCAGAAATCTTGTTTTATCCCACCGCTATCGGTTGGAATCCCAAAGATTCTCAGATGATCAAAGATGTTCAGCATGATGCTTGGCGAACAATCCAGCGTTCTCACGCGATTGCTAATGGCGTCTTCGTTGTGTCGGTCAATCGTGCCGGAGTCGAGGGAGGAACAAAGTTCTGGGGTCAATCCTTCGTATGTGACCCCTTTGGAGAAATGATGGAAAGTGCCTCGGTTGATGAAGAGGAAATCATCACCGTTGTTTGCGAATTGAATGACGTTGAAACCACTCGACGTCATTGGCCGTTTTTACGCGACCGAAGAATCGATATTTATCAGGGTTTGGAGCAGCGATTTATTGATCCAGAATCTTAATCGATTCCCTTCATCCTCCACCCATGTTTCAGTCATTACCGCCACATCTCGTGGATTTTAGCAGCTATCGAATGCCTGCCGAGTGGGAAGCCCACGAAGCAACCTGGCTTGCTTGGCCCAAAAATCTGGAAACATGGCCAGAGCATATGGATGAAGCTCGTCGAACTTACCTAGATATTATTCAGGCCTTGGTTGAATATGAGTCCGTTTCTCTCATTGTCGAAAATATTGCCGACACCGAGACGATCCAACTGGCTCTAAGTAAACGAGGTATTTCTGAAAGTAAGATTCGATTCTTCAACTACCCTTATAATGATTCCTGGATGCGAGATGCCGGCCCTCTGTTTGTCGTTTCCCCTTCAGCTAGCGATCCGATTTTAGCAAACGATTTTATTTTCAATGCTTGGGGCGACAAATATCAGCCTTGGAACGCAGATGACGTCTTACCTCAAAAAATATCTAAAGATCTTGATATACCCGTCGTCTGCCACGATTTAGTTCTCGAAGGTGGTTCAATTGATTTAAACGGTAGAGGAACATTAATAACAACGGAGCAGTGTCTTCTGAACTCGAACCGCAACCCTTCCCTTTCCAAATCAGAGATTGAAGGTGTTCTGAAGAAATTTTTGGGAATTCAAAGAGTTCTCTGGCTTGGAGAAGGCATTGAAGGTGATGATACCGACGGACATGTCGACGATATCACTCGGTTTGTTGACGACACTCGGGTTCTTACTGTTTTGGAGAATTCGAAATCCGATCCCAATTACGAACCACTTAAAGAAAATTGGAATCGGTTAAAAGCTATGGGTGACCAAGACGGGAATCGGCTCGAGGTAGTCGATATCCCTATGCCGGACCGATTCTTAGAAGGCCCTTTTGGACGTTCGCCAGCTAGCTATGCTAACTTCTATATCGCAAATCGCTGCGTTCTTGTGCCGACCTATGCCGCTCCTAACGAAGCTTCCGTTCTTTCAATATTTAAAGATCTATTTCCCGATCGTGAAATTATCCCGATTGATTGTGTCGGATTAGTTTGTGGTTTGGGCTCGATTCATTGCATTACCCAACAACAACCCGCAGTATAGATGCTAGACGTAAGGAAGGTCGACCAGTCCATTCCAAGCTTTGATATGATATTTTTCTCGGCCTTTTAGAGGTGTTGTCACAATCGCGCCACCTGCTTCTTCAATCAAAACTTTACCTGCCGCTACATCCCAAATGCTAATTCCCTGTTCGATATATCCATCGATCCGGCCTGCAGCAATGTAAGCCATATCCAAGGCAGCCGATCCCATTGCACGAAGCTTTCTCGCGTTGCGGGCATAGTGCACGTAGAGATCTAAGCACTTTTCAACGCTTTCCTTGCTCTTAGAAAATCCAAGGGAAACAATAGCCTGCTGTATCTCGGAGCGTTTGCTTGCCTGCATCGGCTTGCCATTGCAGCGGGCACCTCCCCCTTTAATACCTTCAAAGCATTCATTTCTCCTGGGATCGTAGACAACTCCTATAACGATTTCGCCTTCGATGCGGCAGGCAATCGAAACGCAGTAGTGAGGAATGCCGTAAGCCAGATTCACCGTTCCATCAATAGGATCTACAATCCATTCGATCCCCTTTCCGTCATTTCCGTCCCCTCCTTCCTCACCCAAAATGTGGTGATCTGGGAACGCCGATAATAACTCATTCTCGATAAACTTCTGTGTATCGACATCTAGCTGTATTTTAAGATCGTGGTGATATTCTTCGTTAACCTGAATTTCGCTCTGGGTGCCTTCATTGATAAGGTGTCCTGCACCTTTGGCAACTTCGATAGCCTTTTCTAAGAAGGAGTTCCATTCACTAGGTTCACTCATAACTAGCTACTTAGTACGTCTCCACTACGAACCGCATCTGCGATGTTTGGCGGATCCTCGTCGTCTTGTTTACTGGCGTTAAACAGTGGATCTTCTTCTTTACGGTTCATCTTCATCGAAACCAGTCGAGAGATCCCCTGCTCTTGCATCGTGACACCGTAGAGAACATCAGCTGCGCTGATCGTTCGTTTGTTGTGGGTAATTACACAGAACTGCGATTGCTTAACAAACCTCTGCAAGATGCGGATAAAACGATTAATGTTTGATTCATCCAAAGGCGCATCCATTTCATCAAGGAAACAAAACGGACTTGGCTTGACAATATAAATCGAAAACAACAAAGCGACTGCAGTCATTGTTTTTTCTCCTCCAGACAAAAGAGTAATCGACTGAGGTTGTTTTCCAGGAGGCCGCGCTACGATTTGAATTCCCGATTCCAGCGGATCCGAATCATCCTCAAGATTTAAATCTGCCTTCCCACCACCAAATAGTTCTTGAAACATTTCACGAAAGTTATTGCGAATCTTTTCAAATGTTTCGGCAAACATGACTTTAGTTGTTTGATTTATTTTCCGAATGGCTTCGTGCAATTGCTCTCGAGATGTTTCTAAGTCTTCCTTCTGTTGATGTAAGAAATGAGCTCGATCTTCCAATTCTTCGTATTCTGTGATCGCTTCCACATTGACGGGTCCCATTCGATCGATTTTATCGCTGATAAAAGAAACTTGTTCTTTGACCGCTTCCCAGTCGGGAACCTCAGCTCCCAGAAGTTCATCTTGGCTAGGATCACGGAACAATGAGTCTTCGACGATCCAGGTTTCCATAGAGCTTGCATCGGACTCCATCACACCTTCGACGGGAGCAATTTCTAAGTCCTTAAGCTCTTCGTCACTCCTGGGGGTGGACTCTCCAGGCTTCCAATGCTCTAAATCGATTTCGTACGTCTTCTTTACGCGACCTACCAAGGTTTCAAGCTTCATTCGGGATTTAGCGACATGGACCTCTTCTTTCCCGAACCTCCCCTGCAAGTCGCTAGCCTTTTTGCGTTCATCACTGGCTTTAGTGTCGAGCTCTTCTAGTTGTTCATTTAAGGTCAATCTGAGTGATTGATGTTGCTGGAATCGCTCCACCATTGACTCCAAGGACTCTTGGGAGCCTGAGATCGATTCTGTGGCTTCTTCTATTAAGTTACGGCTTTGGGTGATTTTGACATCATATTCTTCGATCTCACTCTCGGATTGCTTTCGATTTTCAGAGAGTTCGGTCAATCGCTGCACAACTGTATTTAACTGGTCCGTAGCTCCTTTCAGTCGTTGCTTAACCCCTGCTTCACGAACTCGCACTTCGGTTACTTCCTGATTCCGTTTCTCTACGATAGCACTCAAGCTATGTAGTGCTTCCTGTAAGCCATCGAGTTGGCGAGCCGCTTCCTTTTTCTCGACCATGCGGGATTCGATATCGGTATCCAAACGCCCGAGGTCGTTCCCTCCTGGAGTGTCAGATTTGTTTAGTTTAGCCTCCTCATCCGTCAATCTCTGCTGAGTTTTCTCGGCTGTTTTGACTTCGTGTTGAACACTCTTGAGTTATAATTCGAGATCTCGATTCAACGACTCCGAAGATTTCCGATCTTTCTGAAGAGAACTTAACGTTGATTCAGCAGCTTCCAACGAATGTTGCGATTTCGAAAGCCGATCCTTTGCTTCTTCTGCTTTGGACTTGAGGCCTGGGAGCTTAGACTTCATTGATTGGAATTGATTTTCGTATTCCAAAAAAGAATTTCCTTCGGTGTTTCGTTGACCTCGCTGTTGCCATCCTTCCCGATACCAAACCTCTCCTTGCTTGCTGACAATATGAAACGCAGGAAACTGCTTTGATAGTTTCTCAGCTTCTGAGTCATTCTCAGCGATCAAATAGCTTTTTAGTAGCTGACGAATCAATGATTCAACGGGCTTGTTAGCCTTAACAAAATTCAAAGCACAATTTGCAGGAGTTCGCTCAAATAACTTAAACCAAGAACGTGAAACGTGTTTGTTGTATGCAAACGCCGCGCCTTGTCCTTCGAGACTTTTTAGAATCTTAGGAATCGATTCAGGTCTATCCACCAGAACTGCTTCCCAGGCAGCTCCAAGACACACTCGAATGGCTTCTCCATAGCCACTATCAACACGTAGATAATCGACCAAGGCACCCACTACACCCTTATCTTTCTGCGATTCTAGAATCTCTCGCGTGCTCTTAGAGAACCCCTGCCGAGAGGAAATGACGTCTTGAACTGCCTTCATCTTCATCTCAACCCGGTCGTGTTCGGACTGAGATTCACTGAGCAATCGATCTGCTGAAGTTACTTTCTCTTTATAGGTGCTAACGTTCGTCTCCGCCTCAGCTAGATCCTTGACGATTCGATCTAAAGACTTTTGATTGTCAGCGAGTTTGGATTCTAACCCTTTGACATTCGCCTGAGCTTCTTTCAGTCGCTCTGCAACAACCGGCCGCTCCTTCTCCAATTCGGTCAGACGCTCACTTTGCGCTGTGCGTCTAGCCTCGATCGTCGTCTTCTCCTGACGGAGCTGGTTTAGTTGCTCGTCAATCGCACCCAGCTTCGTGTTACTTTCATTTCGCTGTTGCTGGTTTTCAGACACATCCGATTTTGCCGATTCCAGTGTCCCTTCGTGCTGAGCGAGCACTTCTTGGATCCGACTAAGTTCACCATTGATCTCGCTCAATTCGGTATTAACCAGCTGTTCTTGCTCTTTTTGGACGCCAAATTTTTCGTTTATCGATACGATCGATAAACGGTTGCGTTCTTTGAGGCCATCTAGTTCTTGAATACGATTTTGGTTAAATTCGATCTGCTGCCGACCGCTACTAATTTTATTGTCGAGAACCGACTTTTCTTGCTCAAGCTGCTGCAAGCGATTATTCAGTTCTTCAAGCTCCCGTCGCTTACTTTTTAGCAGATGATCTTTTTCATCCAAATTGGTCTGCAGATTATTGAATTCCATTTGTAGCTCATCCACCCGGGCCTGGCCGGACTCGAGTTCTTCTTTCATCACGCCGAATTCATGCGCTGCCAAATGGGTGTCGAGAAGTTTCAGACGTTCGAACATTTCTTTGTAACGCCGTGCTTTGTTCGCTTGCCGCTGTAAGGATCCAATTTGGCGTTCGACCTCTTTTACGATATCGGTAACTCGGAGGAGATTGCTTTCCGTTGCTTCCAGCTTTCTTAAGGCCTCCTTTTTCTGTGACTTGAAGCGAGTAATTCCAGCAGCTTCTTCAAAAACGGCACGCCGTTCTTCGGGTTTCGAGCTCAAAATCTGATCGATTCTCCCCTGCTCCATGATCGAATACGCGGAACGACCGATTCCCGTATCCATAAAGAGTCGGTGGATATCTCGAAGACGGCAAGGTGTCTTATTAATTTCATACTCGCCATGACCATCGCGGAACACTCGACGAGCAACGCGAACCTCGTGATATTCCGTTCCCAGAGAATCCTCACACTCCGCAAAATTTAAAGCGACTTCAGCCATACCCAGCGGCTTGCGACTATCCGAGCCACTAAAGATAACATCTTGCATGCTTCCCCCGCGGAGCGCTTTGGCTGATTGTTCTCCAAGCACCCAACGAATCGCATCCAAAACGTTACTTTTACCGCAGCCATTTGGCCCGACAACTGCCGTTACACCGCGATCAAAAACCAACGTCGTCGGGTCAGCGAAC
>JBCCKK010000093.1:0-11179 GCA_039027395.1 Verrucomicrobiota bacterium
CAGAGCAACGAGTTCGGGCCGTTCGAGGGGACCTACGACGTCTTCGTGAACGGCTCTCGGTGCGAGCCCGTGCGTCTCACGATGCAGGCGGTCAGCCTCGAATCTGAATGAGATGCCGATCCAACAGGCGATGCCTGACGAATGGAAAGAGCGACTGGTTGGACGCCTTAGTGGGAATCTAACCTGGAATACTTCTGAGGATGGCTTGTCAACAATTGCCGAGGGTGAGGCAGCATTGCGCACAGCACGCTTACAAGACTGGGCATGGTTAAATGAACTAGCCCGGTTTCATGGTAACTCCGAATTAAGAGCCTTTGACTTCGATGAGATCGCTTGTGAGTTCTTCATGAATAATCAAAAATTTGAAGTGAGCCGCATGACGATCTTCGATAAAGAGAAATTTAATTTAACGGGGAGTGGTGAATACAATCGCGAGACTAAACAAGCGAAGCTTGATGTAGCCATGACCGATATGCCCGTTGTTACTTGGTTACCTGATGAGTTTAAACCGAGAGTAGAGGCGACAGTGCGGGGAACTCTCAAATGGGAAGGTTCACTAGATCGCTTAGAAGGTTCGCGGGCGGAAGGGCATTTAGATCTTAGTGGAGCCGAAGTGACGAATCCCGTTCGAATGAGAGCGCTGCTGTCACCTCATGGAATCTCTGTTCCCGATACCATGAACTTCAAGCAGGCGATGATCGATTTTGCTTATGAGGAAGGGACGTTTTCCGTAGATCGGATGCATATCGATACCGATGCAATAGGGCGACTCGATGCTCAAGGGTCGTTTTCGAAAGATGATCAGTTTTCTGTGACTGGAGAATTGGCGGACGTGGATATTGTTCCATGGCTGCCTGATAAGGTTGCAGGTAAGGTTTCTGGTGTTGTAACAGCGCAAGGAACGTGGTCGTGTCACAAATGGAATCTGGAAAAAGGAAGCGGACTAGGACGGATGATGATCGAAGACTCGACTCTTAAACGGTGGGCATTTCAAAACACGTTGGTTCGTTTCTTTAAAGATAAGTCATGGTTACAGTTTGATTTTGAGCCTGCGACGTTTTCGTGGGTTTCCAAAAAGGGTGAGATTTTGGTGGAGGATATTTGGCTGTTTTGTCCGGATAAATTTGGCGTGGTGGGACATCTCAGACGATCTCCTGACAATGCTTTGCAAGGGAAGGTTCAGATCGGAGTTGCCGAAAAAAATCTAACTTGGTTGCCGGAGGCGACGACAGCTGTTTTTAAAACTCAACGAGATGGTTTGCATTGGGCAGATGTTTCAATTGCTGGAACAATTGAAAGACCCGAGCACGATTTGGGACGCCAAGTCGTTCGGGTTCTCCTTAGGCACCCGATTGCTCTTTTAGGGCTTGCTGGGAGAGGGGTTAGTTGGTGGTTAGGAGATGTTCTGGGAACCTATGAGGCCCCTCAGTTGGAGTCACCCTCTGCAAAATGAAATATTGTTTTTGAAGTCAGGTTCCTTAGCACTCTCGTATGACGTTACCTATTTATGAGGTAGAACCGCAGCTGCGATCTGCATTTGAATCTGAATCCGCCCGGGCGATCATTGAAGCGCCGACGGGTTCCGGAAAGTCGACGCAGGTTCCGCAAATCTTGCTCGATTCAGGATTGGCTGGAGACGGCCAGATCGTGGTGCTCCAGCCGCGGCGCCTAGCGGCCCGGGTTTTGGCCCAACGCGTAGCTGCGGAGCGGGGTGAGACGGCCGGAGGCACGGTTGGTTACGAAGTGCGTTTCGAACGAGCCGTTAGTAAAAACACCCGAATTCGCTATATCACAGAAGGTGTGCTTCTTCGAGAGATGTTGGAAGACCCCGAGTTGAGCCGAATTTCGATTCTTTTGTTTGATGAATTTCACGAGCGACACCTTTATGGAGATCTTTCTTTGGCCATGGCGAAGCGACTTCAAGAGAGTGCGCGCCCCGATCTAAAAATCGGAGTCATGTCGGCAACGTTGCAGACGGAGATTCTTGAGTCTTATCTTTCACCCAGCATTACCGTGAGTTCCGAAGGACGGACCTTTCCTGTCGAAATTAGTTATTCGGATCGAAGCGTTCGTGGAGATGTCTGGGATGCAGCTGCCGATGTTTGGCATCAGGAGGCAAAACGAGGCATTGAGGGAGATGTTTTGATTTTTATGCCCGGGGGATATGAGATTGATCGAACATTGCGAGCGATCTCCGAGTTTCGGGAGGCGGATGATTGGGAGCTATATCCACTCCATGCTGAGCTGCCGCCGGAACGCCAGGATGCGGCGCTTAAGCGTTACTCGCGTCAAAAAGTGATTGTTTCGACCAATGTTGCGGAGACCTCATTGACGATTGATGGAGTTCGATTGGTGATTGATAGCGGACTGGCTCGACAAGCCCGATTTGATCCCAATCGAGGGTTTGATGCATTAACGATTGAAAGGATTAGTCGAGCTTCGGCGGACCAGCGTAGTGGTCGCGCGGGACGAACAGCTCCTGGGAAGTGTTTGCGATTATGGACCGAGAATGAAAATCGGTCTCGGGCAGTCGCTGAGCTTCCAGAAGTGAAGCGCGTTGATCTTGCTGAGGTATTACTAACGTTGCGAGGACTGGGAATTGAGCGGAGTGAAGACTTTGATTGGGTAGAGGTGCCCTTGTCTCAGTCGCTTGAGCGTGCAGAACAGCTGCTTCATGATTTAGGTGCAGTTCGCAACGGAGAGCTAACGCAAATCGGGAAACAGATGTTAACGTTTCCAGTTCATCCTCGATTTTCTCGAATGTTGATTGAAGCAGGGGGAAGGCAGTGTGTTCGACCGATCGCAGTGATCGCAGCTCTTTGTCAGGGGAAGCCTTTACTGCTTCGCAAGGTTGGGCGACACGTGGAGGAGTTGCGAGATGATTTATTCGGAGATGTGGGTTTATCAGATTTTTTTCGAGAGCTTCGAGCGTTTCAATACGCAAAGTCTCAAAACTACCATCAGGGCAATTGTCGCAAGCTTGGAATTCACGTAGCAACGGCTCGGCAAACGGAGCGCCTTGCCACCCGATTTATTGGCATTGCCGAGAAAGCAAAGATTCAACTAGAGGAAGGTAGTGCGAATGAAGAAGGAATTCGGCGCTGTGTTCTTGCTGGATTCGCAGATCAGGTCGCTCGTCGCCGAGATGGAGGAACGTTGCGATGTGAGTTGGTGCATCGACGCAAGGGAGAAATTGAGCGGGGTAGCGTGGTGCGAGATTCTGAGTTTGTGGTGGCAGCAGAGATTACAGAGGTCGAGAAATCTTCGGGTGACTTGGATGTGTTGTTACGGCGGGTGACGGGAATTGAATCTAGCTGGTTATTGGAAATGTTTCCGGACGAATGTGTGACCCGCGATGTGATCGCCTTTGATGAGCATACGCGACGGATTACTGCGGTGCGGGCAACGGTATTTCGAGAAATGGTGGTGGAAGAGTCGGGGCAAGGAGAACCCAATGAAGCCGAGGCGGCTCGTTTGCTGGCAGAGCAAGTCATGGAAGGGAGGTGTCCACTTAAGCAATGGAATGCCGAGGTGGAGAATTGGATCATTCGCCTTAACTGTTTAGCAGATTGGTATCCGGAGGCAGAGCTTGTTAAAATCGGACCGGTCGAGCGGCAGAGTCTAATTGAACAAGTCTGTTTGGGAGCGATAAGCTATAAAGAGATTAAGGATCGTCCGGTGTTTCCTGTGGTGAGGAGTTGGCTTTCGGAAGGGCAGCAGGTGATGTTGGATCAAATGGTTCCGGAGCGATGGAAGATGCCAAATAATCGGCGCCTCAAAGTGCGGTATCAAGAGGGTAAAGAGCCAGTGTTGGCGGCAAAAATCCAGAATCTCTATGACTTAAAAGAGCATCCTAAACTGGTGAACGGACAGGTTTCAGTAGTTCTGGAAATACTTGGGCCCAATATGCGCCCAGTCCAGGTGACGCAAGATTTGCCCAACTTCTGGAAAGAAACCTACCCGAAGCTTAAACCCGAATTAGCCCGGCGTTATCCTAAGCACGAATGGCGGTGATTGAAATTGGGGCAAGCGTCTGATAGGAGATAGAGCGTGCTAGGAATGGAGAATAAATCGCAGTGGGGTTTTATTGTAGGGGCTTTGATTATGCTCGGGGTGGTTATTTTTCCTTCACCATCGCAATCCATGAATCACGATTCTTGGGTAATTCTGGGATTGATGATTGTTATGGCACTATGGTGGGTTTTGGAAGTAGTTCCAATTGCTGTTACCGCCTTGCTACCTCCGTTGCTTGTTCCCTTGGCGGGGGTGGGAGAAATTAAGGAGATCTCTTCGTCATACGCGCATCCGCTCCTCTTTTTATTTATGGGTGGGTTTATCTTATCCCTTGCGATGGAGCGTAGCAATTTACATCAGCGGATCGCCCGATTGACAATGTTAGTCTCTGGAACTCGACCTGCCGCTCAAGTAGGGGGAATGATGGGGGTGACCGCCTTTTTAAGTATGTGGATGTCTAACACGGCAACAACCGTCATGATGCTTCCGATTGCGCTTTCGGTCATTCATTTATTAAAAGAACGTAGTGATATCAAAGAACTTGCTCCTATCATGCTTTTAGGGATTGCCTACAGTGCGAGTATTGGGGGTATGGCAACGCTCATTGGAACGCCTCCTAATGCCTTTCTTGCTGCGTATTTGTCAGAACACTTTTCGATTGAGCTGAGCTTTGTGGTGTGGATGGTTTTTGCGGTTCCGCTAAGCACGATTCTTTTAGCCGTTACCTGGTGGTGGTTAACTCGCAAAGGATTGCCTCAGGAGGGTGAAGCTGCAACACAGGAATTGTTCAGACGTCAACTCCGAGAGATGGGACCGATGGTTTGGGCCGAGCGGTGGGTGTTACTAATCTTAGTAACAACCGCTTTGGGTTGGATTTTTAGAAAACCGTTGGTTGCTTGGACGGGTATACCGCTAACGGATACTGGAATTGCTCTGATTGCAGCAGTCTTGTTGTTTTTGATTCCTAAGGAATGGGGGAAAGCAGAGAGGTTACTTGACTGGGAGTCGACGCAGAAGTTGCCTTGGGGAGTGTTGGTTATGTTGGGAGGAGGATTGGCTCTTGCTGGTTTAATTCAATCAAGCGGTTTGGCTGACTACTTTGGGAGCTTGGTCCAAAGTAGCGTGCACTTGGATCCGTTTTGGATTCTCGTGATCACAGTTCTTGGAATTATTTTTTTAACCGAAATTAATAGTAATACGGCAACAACTGCAGCCTTCATTCCGATTCTCGGGCCTGTTGCTGTTGCTTTGGGGTTAGCTCCTGTTTTGTATGTTGTGCCGGTAACGATTGCTGCGAGTTGTGCTTTTATGATGCCAGTAGCGACTGCTCCAAATGCCGTTGTATATGGTTCGGGGCAAATTCAAATGCGCGATATGTTGCGGGCGGGTTGGATGTTAAATCTGATTGCTTGGGTGATCGTTGTGACGTTCGGACGGTGGGTGGTTCCTTTCGTATTTTCCTAGTCTCAACACCGTGGAGGTTAAACCACTTGTTGCTTTCGGTATTCGAGAGGGCTTAATTGCGTGAGTCGCTTGAATTGTGAGCAGAATGCCGATGCCGAGGAAAAACCACAGTCGTGAGCAATACTCTTGATGGGGTCATTGGTTCCGGCAAGTAATTCACGTGACGCTTCAATACGGCGTTTTAGCAAAACTTGATGGGGCGAGTCGCCAATCAGTTCTCGGAAGCGAGCGTGAAGGTGGGGAATCGACCAACCAGATGCCTGTGCCAGATCAGGGAGTGATAAAGACGTTTGGTAATGTGCATCAATATGATTCAGAGCTTCCTGTAATTCGACCGGGTATTGTTGGTGTTTTCTTTGGAGAATGTAGAGCTCTGCTTGGAATTGAAGCCGTGATAACATGTACGTTAGCAGGGTGGTTGCACTTAAAGAGGACCTTGCGTGTAGACGCACTACTTCGCGCGTAAACCGGTTTACTTCATCGGCATCATTCCACCATGTTAGCCTGGGAGCCAAGACTTTTGGGTGAAACGAGCAGGCGATGTTAACCGAGAGGCATTTGTAAGGATCTTTAAAGTCACTACGTTCGATGGTTAAATCTCCAGGCTGGTGCCAGAGAAGCGCTCCACAAGTGACCTCGATGAACTGATCTTTAATCGCAACCCAGCCTCGCCCTCCGGTGACGAGTTCAATACGTCGATGTTTCTTCGGAACCGGAGTAGGGCGAGGATGGCAGCCTGGTTGCTGAAAGTAGTGACCGACGGTGAGAAGCTCCATTTTCATATCTTTTAATAACAAATCATAGTTTTTTGATATCTATTGTATTTGAGATCGAAGGATATAGAGGTCTAATAGGAGATCAATCATACAATTTATATATGAAAACATTATCAGAAGTGCGGTTTGGATTTGTAGGTGCTGGGCAGATAGCACATAACGCGGCAGGAACGATAGGACGTCATGAAAATGCATCCGTAGTGGCGATTCATGATACTCATGAGCAACGGCTTAATGACCTTTGTGACAAACTAGGAACTCGCCCTCATTTAAAGATAGAGGATTTATACGCAGATGACGGTGTCGATGCGGTTTACATTGCGACGCCTAATAAGTTTCATGCTCCTTTAGCTAAACAGGCACTGGAGGCTGGAAAGCATGTGATTTTGGAAAAGCCGTTTGCAATGAATTTCGGAGAAGCTGAGCAGGTGATTGCCGCAGCTAAGTCATCTGACTGTGTCTTTTCGCTGGGGATGAATCAGCGATTCAATCCAGATTCTCAAAAGATTAAAGCGCTAGTAATGCGTGGTGGTCTTGGAGAAGTATATCATGCGAAGGCCTACTGGCGTCGCCGTTCCGGGATTCCCAAGTTAGGGACTTGGTTTGGGAATCGCGAGTTAGCCGGTGGAGGGTGTCTTTATGATATCGGAGTTCATATGTTAGACCTTTGTCTTTATCTGATTGATGCATTTGATCCGGTTTCGGTTTCGGGAGTAACCTATACCAAGTTTGGAAATCGCGGTCTGGGGGAAGGTGGATGGGGAATGTCTGAGCGTTCCGATATTCAATTCGATGTAGACGACTTTGCCTCCGCGTTAATCAAGTTTTCCAGTGGTAAAACCGTAACGTTGGATGCGACCTGGGCATGCCACCAGCAATCTGGAAACATGGATAATGTTGAAATATTCGGGACCGATGCTGGAGCGACAGCTCGTCCTGCCAAAATCTTTAAGGCGGGAGCGGGAGATAACGAGAACTATCAAATTATCGATGAGGTAGGAGGAGAGCTTCTAATGCCTCACGCGGATCGATTCCATAACTTTATTAACCATCTGCTAGGTAAAGAAGAATTGTGTGTGACTTACGATCAAGCATTGGCCGTTCAGAAGATCTTGGATGGCATTGCTGAGTCTAATTTGACGGGTCGTGAAGTTCGTTTTGATTAAGTGTTAGAAAGGAATTGAAAAATGAGTAAAGCAAGAGATTTTGGAATTCAGAGTTTTTGTTTTCGCACGGTTAAAGACAACCTGCAGATCGCAAAATACGTCAAAGAAATTGGTTTGGATAAGATCGAGGTGTGTGCCGTCCATGCGGACTTTCACAATCTGAGTCAATGGAAGGAGATCGTAGAAACCTATCGCAGTGAAGGAGTATCGATTGTATCGATTGGGGTTGAAACCCTTGTCGGCGATGCGAACGAGAGAGATCTTTTTGAGTGTGCGGCTGCGGCAGGGGCGAAACATATCTCGGTCCATTTCCAGATTGATACGTTTCCAAAAGCAATCGAGCAGGCCAAGGCGTTATGTGATGAATACGGTATTCGCCTCGGTATTCACTGCCACGGAGGTTATATGTTTGGTGGATCTCCTGACGTTTTGACCCATTTATTGGATTTGGGTGGACCTCAGGTCGGACTCAATATTGATACGGCTTGGTGTATGCAAATAGGACCAAAGCGAGGTAATCCAATCGAGTGGGCAAAAACGTTTGCCGGCAAAGTTTACGGGGTGCATTACAAAGATTTCACCTTTGGAACAGATGGAGCCTGGAGTGATGTCGTGGTTGGCCAGGGAAATCTTGACCTACCCGGATTCATTTCGGCCTTAGAAGACAATGGATTTGATGGAATGGCGGTAATTGAATATGAGGGTGATCCCGAAAATCCAGTCCAGAGCTTGAAGCGCTGTGTGGATGCGATGCGGTCTGCCTAAGACTTAACCAGTTTGTCCCAGCGGAAGCCGCAAGCATCGGCAAACGGGTGAAGCTCTTTTTCGTGGCGCTGCAGAACGGTGCGGGCGATGATTAAGTCGTCTTTTAATCCGAACTCTTTATCGCTATCCGGAATAATATCGTGTTCTTCGAGAAAGTATTTTAAGGCAAATGCAGCCTCACGCCGCGTTTTGGATGTTCGAGCATACCCCATATATTCATCGAATTCAGAAACAATGCGGATGATAAATTGAATGATATGTAATAGATCGTCTGCATCTCGTCCTGCGGATTGAACCATTTTTTTTACGACAGGCTTTAAAGTGGTGCTACAGAGAGGTTTTAGCTGCTCATCGCTCAAACGATTTGCTCCTTTTTCGATAAAGTCGGTGACAGTCAACATGCTTCAGAAATTAGCCAAAGATAAGAATTGGGCAAGGGACTGAAACTGAAAAATATGCAAAACGTCAGTTTAGGGATTCGCTTTGTTCATTTAGCACCAAACTTTTTTCAAATTACTGTTGCACCCCATCGCTAATTTTGATTCTATCTTCGTCTTATCGACCGCGGGGTGGAGCAGCCCGGTAGCTCGTCAGGCTCATAACCTGAAGGTCACAGGTTCAAATCCTGTCCCCGCAACCATTTTTCTTCTATCGAATCTAAATCTCCGTCGATGACTCTCTATCGTGTATACGTCATCGAAAATCACAAAGGAAAGCGCTACATAGGCCTATCCGAAAATGTGGAGCAACGTCTCGAAGATCACAACAAAGGACGTTCGCGTTGGACAAGAGGAAAAGGCCCTTGGGGCCTACGGTGGAAAAGTATTGAGCTTTCCTTATCTGAAGCTCGAAAGTTAGAGAACAGAATGAAAAGGCAAAAAGGTGGGCGAGGGCTTATGACTTTAATGGAGGAGTATAGCTCATAATCCCGCATCCGCGGGATCACAGGTTCAAATCCTGTCCCCGCAATCATTTTCCCTTCGAAATACTCGTTTCCCATTAATGGTTTTCTATCGTGTTTACGTCATCGAAAATCCTCAAAAAAGACGCTACATCGGCATATCCGAGAATGTGAAGCGCCAACTTGCAGATCACAATGAGGGGCTTTCGCGTTGGACGAAAGGGCGTGGGCCTTGGAACATACAGTGGAAAAGTATAGAGTTGAGTTTAACGGAGGCGCGTAAGTTGGAAAACAAGATGAAAAAGCAAAAGGGAGGGCGAGGGTTGAGCGTCTTGGTGAGTAAGTATAGCTCATAATCCCGCGTCTGCGGGATCACAGGTTCAAATCCTGTCCCCGCAACCATTTTCTCAAATAGGCATCCCCAATTAAAACAGACCTGCCGGGATTTGTTGCCTTGAGAAATGTTTAAGAACGTTCAGAGACCGGTGTGAACTCAATCCATTTCAGTTTAAACTCCTGGGCGGCCGTTGGATCTATTTCACTATTAATCGAGCGCAATTCAAGTTGCATTATAGAAACGGTCTCTCGAACCACTAGGGAACCGATATTAAATTCATGGTCGCCGGTGCTTTCGCAGAAAATGGATTCTCCAGAATAGGAGAGTTCAAATTTGAATCCTTTAGGCGGCGGATCGATCCAAGAAAGAGAAATGGCATAGACCGTATCATTTTCTGCCAAGATTCGGTAGCTGGCCAAATCGTTTACCTGTGACCACCCGGCAAGGTAGCTCACGGTATTTTGTAAGTTTCCTTCTGTGCGGTTCGGACGCGAAGCGGCTATTTGAGTAGTCTTATCGGTGACGAGCTTAAATTCGGGGGACGAAAATGAATGAGGTGCCTCCTTAATTTCTTGAAACCAATCCGCTAACAAAGTCTCCATTTGTTGAGATATCTCAGGATGGTTTTCGGAGAGGTTCGTTGTTTCTCCCGGATCGTCATAGAGATCGATGAGAATCCTCTCAGGAGTCTTATTTTCTTCGGGAGGAAGTGGATTCAGCAATAGCTTATAACGTCCTTCACGAACAGAAATACACTGTTCTTTAGCTTTGAGTTCAAGCTTTGCTTCCTCAGATAATGGATTGTATTCTTTGGGAATTCCCTTAGGCGTATAGGGGCGCCGTGCTGTGATCCATCCGGGGTGTACATAATTGAAAATGGGTTGTTGTTGCGGCAATACCTTGCTCGGTGCCTCAAAGACTTCACGCCGGCTTTTTCCATCAAGTTCAGGATATGTGGATGGGTGCGTTATGTTGCACCAGTCTAGAATAGTTGGAAATAGGTCGACTTGATCAAGGGGTGTTTGGACAACGCCTTTTTCAAGATGCTTAGGCCAGTGTAGGAACAGGGGGGCTCGTACGCCGTTTTCCCAGAGATCTCCTTTCCAGCCTCTTCTTGGAGAATGGGATTTGCGGAGATAGCGCTCCTCGTCAGATAGGATGCCTCGGTTGATGGCGGGACCATTGTCGCTGGTGAAAATGAGAAGCGTGTCCTCAAGTAGGTTTCGCTTTTCTAGAAATTCGATGAGTCGTCCAATTTGTTCATCCAGGAACGACACCATTGCAAACAATGTTGCTAGTCCCTCGGTGAGCCCTCGTTCTCGGTGAAAATGAATCCACGATTGAGGAGCCTCGAGAGGGGTATGCGGAGTCATGGTGGGCAGGTAGACGAGTTTTGGAGTTCCTGGGTCTTTGTGCAAAAACTCGATAGCATGGTCGACGATTACAGTATCAGCCCAATGATGTGTCGAAATGGGATTTGCGTTAAGCTGTCCTAGACAATTTTCATGCGTGTAGAGTTCTGCGGCAAATGCTTCGTCAAATCCGCGTTGCCAGGGGTCGTAGCCGTTGCCTCGACCAAGGTGCCATTTGCCCCACATGCCGGTTTTCCATCCTGCGGAACGGAATACATCCCCGAGAGTTCGCTCGTTTTTATGAAGATAGTCTTTACCTCCGTGAACGTGGGAAACTCCCGTGCGCAAAAAGTGTCGTCCAGTGAGTAGGGTAGCGCGTGAGGGAGCGCATACGGCATTTACTG
>JBCCKK010000094.1:0-11105 GCA_039027395.1 Verrucomicrobiota bacterium
AGTAAAGGTGCGATGGAAGATCTGAAGAAGGCGTTTGAGGGGTGGCAAAACAGGCTTATGATGTCAACTCCAATCAAGGTTGACGTGAGAGGGTATAGCATACCTTGACTGTATGGCATAACTATAACACGTGGTTGATTCTGGGCTCTAGCGTAGGCCAATTCTCTTACTTAGAAACGAGACGAAACAGACGATCAGCAATCTAGTTGTTTCGGAGAATACCAACCTGCTGTGGATTAATATCTAAGTTATCGAGTGAGCAAGATTAATTGCGCGGATGGTGGGGCCTTTTATTTTGAGCATGAACAAGCAGATTTTGGATTCTCAGAATAGTATTTTTCGAGTTTAGCTTTTACTTGGAGTTTCTCTTTGTCAGAGAGGGGTTGGTATTTGCGATCGTATCCCCATCCATATCCCCAACGGTACCAGTTGTAAAAATACGGACTACCTCCAAACCTGACGCCTTGATACATGAGATCTGCCAATTCTATATTTCCGGTTTTCTCGATGATGCAATCGCGTAATGCTTGATCTGCCGATAACCTCTCCTCATCGGTCCCCCCTTTCCAGTATGCAACATCATGCAGATAACAGCATTCACTCCAGTCATCATTCGAAATCAGGGAGTGATCTGGAAATAGTGAGCACCCATCGCTTTTGAAGTCGGAAATCTCATTGTGTTTGCCGCAGCTCGCTAGTAAGAAAAGCCAGGCAAAACAACAATAACTCACTCTTATCATCCAAGTTCTGTAGTCCTGCATATTGTGACCGTGCCTCCGATTTTTAGGCTATAACAGACCTGTTTAATGTTTTAACTGCCAATAATTCCATACTCATCCAATACGATTAGCACTACGAATAGAATAATAGAAATGACCCAAGAAATAAAAACTATTGAATATCCCTTAAGGTCCTTTGGGTGAGGTCGAAGAGAACGACGTAGGATGCAAGAATACACATAGTGAGTGCAGCAAACAAACATTGCAGGAAAACTAAAGCATACAAGTCCTACAGCTAACAAAGCGATCCCAATCGTAAGGTAGTGTAGGATGTCCATAGGTAGAAGATTGATCTACTAGGATCTACAATTTAACTGAATGCATAAGCTGTAGATTGTAATAAATCGGATAAACGGGGTTGTTTTGGTGTTAGGATGGCCTTCCTAGATAATAAAGTGTCAGTTCTGCCCTTCTATCCTAGAATTAATCATACCCAAATAGGAAGCAATGACCAAATGTCGATAACAGCACTGTAACCATCTCTGACCGAAACTGCATAAGGGCCGCGCTTAAAGAGAGCGATGATTAGAATAAACGGTGTAGCTATCAGCAGCGTAACGGGAAGTAACACAAGCCAAAGTAAGATGCTGAGCAATACTCTGCCAATAAGTTCTAGGACGAAACTCATAATCCGGGTGTTTGATTGAATCGCACGCTTTTCTGATGATGGTGTAACCCACTTTAAGATTTAACTGGATCAGAAAGTGGAGTCCATATGAAACAAACCCGAAAAACTGGGCGAAGGCAATCACCAAGAAAGGTTTCTTGAAATCTGTTTTTAGACAGCCGATAACAGCTATGCCAAGCATCATGAGACAAGCAAATACCGACATAATCTCTGCGAGCCACTGAGTCATATTGTAAAAAAACATTTTTTTCTGAAAATTTACCGGTGATAAACTTAGAAGGTCTCAACTTTCTAGGTTTAATTCTCTTTATTTTGATTCATCTTCAAACAATTCCCTAACTGACGGTTTCGTGAGTAGGATAATGGTGAACACGCCAAGTATGGTTCCAAAAGGGAAGAAGGCACATTGGATGCAGCCGACGATGAAGACGAATAGATGATGTTTTCTTTTTTTGATAAAAATCCCACAGAGAATGGTGATGGCCGCTAGGCTTTGACCGATAATGAAGAAGATGAAGCCCATTGTGATGAAGAGCCAACCGAATTCCGGAGGGAACCCACTATTTGAAGATTCGGTTTCAAATCCTCCCATCACCGCAGCAATGCCGATGCCTATGTGAATAAGAGGCATCAGTGCAAACAGAGCAGTTATCCCGCCCAATACATAATATCCGATCTTCAGGTAGTGTAGCTGTTGTTCTTGATTGTTCATGGTTTTGCCTGCCGTGGTTGACAATCAACTTAACGAATTCTCAAGGACAGTTCTCTTATAAAATGTAGACATTTTTGTAAGCGGAGATTGATTTGGCTAGGGAGGGGCGTACACTTCTGTGTTTTCTATGAAGGATCGGTTTCAAATAGCTTTGGTAGGCTGTGGTTCGATTTCGAAAACGCATGCAAAGGCGATTGCTGCGTTGTCGGATTCGGTGGAGTTGGCGTTTTGCGTTGATTTAGTGGAGGAGCGAGCTGCCTCATTAGCAGAAGTGTTTCAAAGTCGTGTAGCGGCTTGGTCGGAGGTTCTGGCTTCCGATGAGGTGGATGCGGTGATCGTGGCGACGTCGAGTGGGGGACACGGCGAATTGACTATGGATGCATTACGTGCGGGGAAACACGTGCTCGTGGAAAAGCCGATGGAGGTGACGTCCGAGGTATGTAGGGCCATGAATGCGGTGCAACAAGAAACCGGAAACGTGCTTTCGGTGGTATCTCAGCATCGTTTTGATCCGGCGTCTCAGCATCTGTATTCGCTCGTGGATGAGGGTGATCTTGGTCAATTGTTTTCCGTAGAAGCTCGAGTGCCTTGGTATCGAACCCAAGCGTATTATGATGAAGCGGATTGGCGGGGAACCCAGGACTTCGATGGGGGATGTTTGCGGAATCAAGGAATTCATACGTTGGATTTGATGTTGTGGATTGCTGGGCCTGTGAAACGTCTGTGGTCGGTTGGTCGGCAGGTAGCTCACCAACGGATTGATGTCTTCGATCATTTGACAGCGACTCTGGAATTTGAAAATGGGATTATGGGATCGTTAACTGGATCCACGTGTTGTTATCCAGGATTTCCTGCTCGGTTGGAATGTTTTGGTCTAGAGGGTTCGGTGATTTTAGAAGGAGATGAGATCCATACCATCGCGTTACGCGATAAAGAGCTCATCCGAGGTAAGGCTCTTCGAGGGGCTTGGGATGTGGCGCAAGGAGGAACCTCAGGCGCAACTCAATCGGTCGGTGAGCAAACGGTTGGTCACGGCGATGATTGGATTTGGGGAAATGCGCACTGCGCGCAAATTGAAGATTTTGTTAAAGCCTGTCAGCAGGGCACCGCGCCCGGAGTGACAGGTCACGATGGCGAGTACGCGATTCGTGTGATCGAAGCGATTCATGAGTCCGCGAGTTCGGGGAACGTGGTTGAAGTTAAGAAGTAAGAAGGAAGCTCTTTTGGCTGAGGGCGGACAGTAGATTGTAGATAGTCGACCGCTACTGGATCATCTTCTCAGGTTTAATGGGGATAACGGTGTGTTTGTGACAGAGGAATGCCGTGGGTTTAGGAAAGAGTTTTTCGAGCGGAGGGCTTGGCCAACGTAGGCCTCCGGTGAAGGTGCCGTAGGCGGGGAGAAGCAGGTAGTTGTCTTGCATAAGAAAACATTTTCCTGTGATACGCCCGATACTGAGAGCCACTCGGATTTTAGGATGGTAGTGTCCGAATAAGACTGGGCACTGTTCGGTGGGATTGGATTTCTTAGGGATGTGTTGGAATTCGAGGTGAGATTCTATAAGTTCAGGGAGAATCGTTCCCATAAGTTTGGATTCTTTCGTCCTAAGAAGTTGAGCGTCATGATTGCCCGTGATCCATAACCATTCTCGCCCCTGCACCAAGGTGTCTAGTCGCTCCAAGCAATCGAGACTAAGCCGATCAAGGCTATCGTCTCGGTGAAACGAATCGCCGAGGCAGAGCACTTGCTGGGGTTTATGGGATTCAATGTCATTGGCCAATTGCTGAAGGGTGGCTTTGGCATCGTAAGGAGGGAGTAAGGTGCCTTCTTTTGCGAAGGACTGACCTTTTCCGAGGTGAAGATCGGAAACAATCAATCGTTGAGCCTTCTGATCAATAAGGCCTCCGGAGGGTAGCGCGGTGAAGGTATGGTCGTGAAACGTGAACTCCATCACCTCTCATTTGACGGAGTCAAAGAGGATTCGGCAAGACCGCATTCTTCTAAAAGTTGGCTGGCCTCTAATTCGAGGAGCGAGGTAACGGCGGATCCGTCGATAGACTCTTTGCCGACTTCGAGGACAATAGGAATTGCAAAAGGTGAGATCTTATCGAGTCGCTTAAAGCGGATAGCATGTTGGGAATCGTGAAGAACTTCTTTCAAACGCTGACTGTTGATTAGATTTCTGCCGGCTTCCTCTCGAGTGGCTTGAATTAGCACGTGATCGGGTTCGTATTGACGCAGCACATCATAGATCACATCGGAAGAGAAGGTTACCTGGCGTCCAGATTTTCGTTTTCCCGGAAGTTGTCGCTCGATGAGTCCAGCTACAACTGCCGTATCTCGAAAGGTGCGCTTCATCATAAATGAGTCGTCCATCCACTGTTGGAGTTCGGATTCGATTACTTCAGCGGATAGGAGATCGCAGGCTTGGTCTTCACGCTCGATTGCCTTTAAAGACCAAACGACCAGGCCGTAGTCGTTACTGGAAAATCCAAGTGGTTGAAGCCCCCATTTTTCCATTCGTTGGGTAATCAACATGCCGAGGGTGTGATGGGCGTGTTTCCCTGCGAAACAGTGGGTCGCTAGAAATTGAAGATCCTGACGAGGGAATGATTCCACGAGGAGTTCGTCGGGATTCGGGATAAGAGACCGGGTCTTCTGCCATTCTAGCCATTCGCGGGTCGAAGCCGGGAGTTCGTTCCAAGTTTTGGGTTGAGCGATGCGTTCTCGAACCCGGCGAGCCAATGTTCCTGAGAGGGGGAGTTTGCCTCCGGCGTAGGCAGGGACCTTAGGCGTTGTTGCTTTTGATGGGCTGACGACAACTGTCATTTCCCGAATCGTTTTGAATTCGAGAAGTCGTCCAGCGAAGAGAAATGTATCGCCTGGGGTAAGGCTTTGCACGAAGCGTTCTTCGACTTCCCCCAAGTTCTGGGTTCTTCCAAGTCGGATCTTGAGGTGAGTATTGCCAACAATCGTGCCGATGTTCATTCGGTAGTTGCGAGCAATACGTGCAGTGGCGACCCTCAATTTGCCGTTTTCGTCGGTTGCTAGCTTCTTAAATTGGTCATAAGCTCGCAGTGCGTAGCCTCCGGTGGCGGCAAAGTTGAGACATTGATCGAAAACTGTGCGGGTTAAGTGATGAAAAGGGAGAGCGCTTTGCGCTTCTGCAAACAAGTCGTCCGGCGACATGGGTTCCGAGCAGCATCGGCCAATGAGATGCTGAATAAGAACATCCAAACTTCCCTTGCGGGTATAGAAATTGTCCAAGTCATTATCGCGAATAGCCTCAATAGAAGATAGGGCTTCAATGGTTTCCATGCGATTGGTCGGAGCAATGATGGCTTTGCTCGACTTATCTAACACGTGGTTCGATCGGCCAATTCGCTGCATTAAACGAGCCACGCCTTTAGGTGGCCCGATTTGAATGACGAGGTCGACGCTTCCCCAGTCGATTCCAAGATCGAGGGACGAAGTGGCAACGACTGCCCGATAGTCGCCCGAAGCCAGATCTGCTTCGACTTGCAAACGGTGTTTCTTTTCTAGACTACCGTGGTGGAGGGCAATCGGAAGTTGATCTTCATTGAGTTCTTGGAGGTCTTGATAGGTAAATTCGGCCTGTGATCGAGTATTAACGAAGACCAGAGTGGTTTGATGTTGTTGAATGAGTTCATAGACCTCGGGAAGAATGTGGCGACCGCTGTGACCTGCCCAGGGAAGGCGAGATCCCTCTGAAGTGAGTAAGGTGATTTCCGGAGGAGCCTGTTTGAGAGCTTGGGTTTGATAGGCATTAATCAATCGAACTCGATTGGGGTCATTTGCATTGAGGTAAGCCGCCATTTCAGATGGCTTGGCGACGGTTGCCGAGAGGCCGATCGTTTTTAGGCGAGGGCACTGGCGTTTCAGGCGTGCGAGGTTGAGGGCTAGGAGGTCACCTCGTTTGCTGTCAGCCAGGGCGTGAAGTTCATCAAGGATGAGGTAGTCGAGGTTTCGGACGTATTGAGCGGCGTCCGCATAAGATAGAATAAGGGCGAGAGACTCTGGGGTGGTGAGTAAGATGTGGGGTGGATGAGTCTTTTGCTTGGCACGTCTGTGCGATGAGGTATCGCCGGTTCGAGTCTCACAACGGAGAGGAAGTTTGAGTTCCAATAGAGGTGCTTGCAGGTTCCGTTCAATGTCTGCAGCTAGCGCCTTAAGTGGTGAGACGTAGAGCATGCGAAGTTGCTCGGAAGCGGGTGGATTTTTAGCAAGTTCGATAAGCCCAGGAAGGAAGCCGGATAGTGTTTTTCCTCCCCCCGTAGGCGCAATCAAGAGGATATCTCGATGAGTTTTGCTAGCATCGATGACATCGAGCTGGTGTGCATAGGGTTGCCATCCACGGGAGTTGAACCAGCTTTGGAATTGTTCCGGGAGAGACATTAAAAGATCATAGGGCAGCTCGTTGATGGAGCAAGTTGTGGAGGCGCAAAAGTTTTTGCTCAGATGTTACAATTACAGCTTTCTCAATCTCTTCATATCTAAATCACGGTGATGTGGTATAGCTAAAAAAGATGTCGGATTTAGAAAAGTCATGGATCTATCCAGAGGAACATGGTCTCTACGTAGAACCAGGCGATTTTTACCTCGATCCGGTGAAGTCGGTGGCTCGTGCTGTAATTACTCATGGTCATGCCGATCACGCTCGTCCTGGGAATGAGGAAGTCTGGG
Source organism: Verrucomicrobiota bacterium (assembly GCA_039027395.1). Lineage (GTDB taxonomy): Bacteria > Verrucomicrobiota > Verrucomicrobiia > Methylacidiphilales > JBCBYL01 > JBCCKK01. The sequence continues at coordinate 6,822 of JBCCKK010000094.1, forward strand.
CGACTCCGCAAACGATCGAAATTATGGAGATTCGCTATGGAAAAGCGGCAGTCGAAACCAAGCACGCGATGCCGTTTGAGCAGTCGTGGTCGATCGGGCCAGTAAATATTTCATTGATGCCAGCTGGGCATGTTTTGGGAAGTGCGCAGGTGGTCTTGGAATATGAGGGGCAGCGGGTTGTTTATACGGGCGATTATAAACGCAAATCAGACCCAACTTGTGAGGCATTCATACCTGTTCGGTGTGATGTGCTGATTACGGAGGCGACCTTTGGGCTTCCCATTTTTCGCAATCCAGATCCAAATCAGGAAGTGCAAAAACTCATTCAGTCGATGGAGCAGCAACCTGAGCGGTCTCATGTCATCGGGGTCTATGCTCTGGGGAAGTGTCAGCGCTTGATCGCGATGTTGCGAGAAGCAGGCTACACGAAACCCATCTATTTGCACGGAAGTCTGCGGGCTCTTTGTGACTATTATCGGGGGCAAGGAATTGATTTGGGGGATCTTCAACCAGCAACGATTTCTGAAAAAGAATTACTCAAAGGCGCGTTGGTGTTGGGGCCGCCGTCGGCAATTCGAGAAAAATGGGCGAGGCGATTGTCTGATCCAGTGGTGGGGTATGCATCGGGATGGATGTCGGTGCGGCAGCGCGCAAAGCAACGCAATGCAGAATTACCATTGGTAATTTCAGATCATGCCGATTGGCCGGATTTGTTGCGGACGATCGACGAAACAAAGTGTTCGGAAGTGTGGGTGACCCATGGACAGGAAGATGCGCTTGTGCATGTGTGCCGTCAGCGCGGATTGCGGGCCAAACCATTAGCCTTGGTGGGTTTTGAGGAAGAAGCCGAATAAGGGCTTAATGATTAAGAATGAAGAAGGAAGAATTAGATTCCGAAACGGGTGGTTTTACAGCGTTTGCCTTGCTTTTAGAGCGGTTGCTGTTTTCTCCGAGTCGGAATGCGAAGCTCCAGTTGCTAGGACAGTATTTTCAGTCGGCTCCTGAAGAGGATCGTGGATATGGGTTGGCATTGCTGACGGGAGGGTTAGCAATCGAGACGGTTCGGGCGGGGCAGCTGCGGAACCTGGCAAAGGCTCGAGTGGATGAGTCTTTGTTTCGATGGTCGTATGCTTATGTTGGGGATTTGGGAGAAACAATCGCGCTTATCTGGCCTGAGGCCGTCAAAGATCTAGATGTAGCTTCATTGAAGCGAAGAGCTGTTAATCTATCCGATTTGGTAACGGAGGTGAAATCGCTTACACCGCTGGAGGTGTTTCCCTATATTGATCGAGCGTTAGATGGAATGTCGGAAGTAGAACGCTGGACCTTTGTTAAACTTGTGACAGGTTCGTCGCTTCGGATTGGTGTTTCCGCCCGATTGGCCAAACAGGGATTAGCAAAGGCATACGATGTCGATGTTGATGAGATAGAACGTGTCTGGAGTGCATTCCAACCTCCCTACAAGCCCCTGTTTGATTGGTTAGATGGCGACACTAATCAACCCGAGCTTCCCGATGAAATATTTTTTCACCCTCCAATGTTAGCCGTGGCGTTAGAGGAATCCGAATTAGAAGATATGGCGGCAACAGATTATGTAGCGGAATGGAAATGGGATGGGATTCGCGTGCAAGTGGCCTCTGATGGAAGTAAGCAGCGGAGAATTTTTTCTCGATCTGGAGATGAGATTACCTCGGCGTTTCCCGATTTGGTGGAACACCTGGATTTTCGTGCGGTGGTGGATGGTGAGCTTCTGGTGCGGAGCGATGTGCTTGACGTAGGAGGTAGAGCTGAAGCGAATACGCTTCCAGGAGTGATGGCCGATGTGGCGCCGTTTAATCATTTACAGCAGCGACTGAATCGAAAAAACGTCTCGTCTAAACTCTGTGCTACGTATCCAGTGATGTTGTGCTGCTATGATTTATTATTCGAGGACAGCGAAGACTTGCGGGAGCTCTCGTTTCAAGAACGCAGAGAGCGGTTGGAAGCATGGAGTAAGCGAACAGACTTAGATGCTTCGGTGATTCGCATCTCGCACCAGTTTACTTTCAAGGGTTGGGATGAATTAAAAGAACTACGTGAATGTTCCCGAGATGCGGGTCTTGAGGGGCTTATGATTAAGCACAAAGACAGTCCATATCTCACGGGTCGTCCAAAAGGGCATTGGTTTAAATGGAAGCGAGATCCTCTTAATCTCGATACCGTATTGATTTACGCACAACGCGGTCACGGAAAGCGGTCGTCGTTCTATTCGGACTACACCTTTGCCGTTTGGGATGAGGGTGATGACGGAGCTCGCGAATTGGTGCCGGTCGGAAAGGCGTACTCGGGATTTACAGACGAGGAGTTAGTTCGATTGGATAAATGGATTCGAGATAATACCATAGAGCGTTTTGGGGCTTCGGTTCGATCGGTCAAACCGGAGTTGGTTCTCGAGGTGGTTTTCGATGACCTTCAGCGATCGACGCGGCATCGTTCTGGAGTGGCGATGCGCTTTCCGAGGATTCATCGAATTCGTTGGGACAAGCCTGCTGAAGAGGCGGACACGATGGAGAGTGTTCAGAAGTTGATGGGTTGAATCGAGCTCTATCATCCTAAGTATAAAACCTGACTTCTCTCTTGGAGGTTTGAGTGAGCGCCTTATGCTACTGCCCATGTCACAAGTTACCGTTGTTGGTTTAGGAATTATTGGTTCGATTTGGGCCAAGCATTATCGCGAGGATGGTCATGAAGTTCGTGTTTGGAATCGAACACCTAAACCCGATGAAATTGGGTTTGTGCCGGATTTAGCACAAAGCTTCAATGGGAGTGCCCTCATTCATATCTGTGTTGCAGATCCAGCAGCAGTGCAATCCGTGCTGGATGTTATTTTGTTGAAACTCACACCGGGTCAATTAGTGGTTCAGTCGAGCACCATATCCCCTCAAGCCGCGACTTCATTTTCAAAACAAGTTACGGATGCCGGAGCGAGCTACTTGGAAGCTCCGTTTACAGGAAGCAAACCGGCAGCTGAAGCACGTCAACTCGTGTTTTTCCAAGGCGGAAAGGCGGAAGCCGTGGAGCAAGCTTTGACCTATCTAGAGCCCCTTAGTCGAAAGCAGTTTGCCCTAGGGACTCCAGCCCAAGCGGCGGCGATTAAGCTGTCCATGAATCTTCAAATTGCTGCGGTGTCTCAAGCATTAACGGAAGGGTGGCACGTAGCACAGCATTATGGGCTGAGTCATGATCAGTTTTACGAAGTACTCCGGGAGAATGTTGCTCACTCTGGACTGGCGGATCTGAAAGAACCGAAACTTAGAACAGGAGATATCTCTCCTCAATTTTCAGTGAAGCATATGCGCAAGGATGTGGGCCTTGCCCTTGAGGCAGCTTCAGAGCTTAGACTTAGGTTAAGCGAGCGGACTAAAGAAATTTATGATGCGGGAATAGAAGCAGGTTTGGCCGATGACGATTTCATCGCACTTGAACAGCTTGTTCGACCTCCGAAATCGTAAGGCTTCAACTATATGACAGCTTTTTGGAAACGACTAAGTCTTAGGAAACTGGGGCTAGTCGTCACTGCTATTTCTCTGGGATTGGGTTTTGTCGCCTGGCAATGGGGATATGGAGCCCTCCTTTCTTGGGTCGAAGGTGAAGGATTTCGAGCAATGCTATCGCATCAAGTTTCTCGCGCCATGAAAGTGGAGGGTAGTTTTGGGCGTATTGAAATGCGTAGAAAGTTTTCTGCAGATGCGGCAGCTTTTGAAAGTGTAGGACGAGCGGGTGAGGCCATTGGTAGCTTGGATGCCTATGGGATCCGAGGTGTTTTTAATCCGTGGGGAATTCTAAGAAGCACGTGGCAGTTAGATCGTGTGGATATTCAGCGCGGAAAGTTTGCTCTGAGGCTACCTAACGATGCATTCAAAGTTCCTTTGCCTCGAGGGAAGCGTCCTTGGTATGCGAACTTAATGCCACACCGATTCTATTGTGGCTGGATCGAGTGTCCCAGGGCAGATGTCGTGTTTCCTTTCCAAGGTAAAGAGGGGCGTGTTGATGAGATGTACCTTACGGCCACCATGGTGGGTCAGGACTTTCGTTATCATGGATGGAACGGAACGCTCAAGTTTCCTTTGTTACCATATCTCAATGTCGATGAGCTGCGCGTGTTCGTTACCCGAGAAATGGCAGATATTGAATACGCTTTGCTCTCAGGATTGGAAAATGATCCTGCATATGCCGAAATTTCTGCGCGAGTGGGAATGCGGGAGGATAAAAGTATTCGAGCCAAGGTGAATCTGAATGAGATGC
>JBCCKK010000095.1:0-11068 GCA_039027395.1 Verrucomicrobiota bacterium
ACTAAATCAACACCGATTGCTCCGACCTCCTCAGCTCGTTGACGGACGCCGCTTGCCTCGGGAACGTTTGTGAGATCGGCTTCCAAGGTAACGAAAGCTGGTTGACCGGCTTTACTTTTATGAAGATCGAGAAAAAATCGATTGGCTTTTCCAGCACAAATAACGACCTCAGGTTTGTGTTTTTCATACCACGCTTTCATTTGATTAATGCTACGCATTCCAATTTGTAAGGGAGGGACCCGCTCAGCTCTTGGTCGATTTTGTAGATCCCAATAAAAGACACTGAGCCAAATATGCCGTGATTGTTTTTCCATACGTTCTTCCGTAACGAATCCAATGCGGCGGTAGCCTTTTTCTCTGAGTTTTTCGAGAGCGAGGTGCATGCCCTCTGCATGGTCATCTGTCGTTCGATGAAGGACGGGGCGTTCTAGGGTAAGGCCATAGATCACACAGGCAAACTGGTTCCAGCGAATGTCGATTGTTTCGGTAAATTCATAAAGTGGGGCAACGAGGATTCCTCGAATTCCGCGTGCGACTAAAATTTCATGGAATCGTTTTCCCGTCATTTTTTGCCGGTTATACCAAAGGTGCTCCACCTGATATCCATAAGCCTTAGCTCTTTTCTTAGCTCCATGAAAATAACGAATACTATTCTCTAGCTCACGTTCGTATAAGCATGGATTGACATAGGCCAGGTTACCTCGCTGGAGAGAGTCTCGCTGCCTACGTACTAGCGACATCGTCTGAGAAACCATGGGATTGAATTCATATCCCATTTCCTTTGCAATCTTCTGAATCCTTTTTCGTGTGTTTGAAGCTTGATTCGGGTCTTCACGAAGCGAGCGTGAAACGGTGGCTGCCGATACACCGGCTTTATCTGCAACATTTTGTAGTGTTATCTTTGACATAGGAGCAACGCTTACATGAGTGGGTGAATAGGTGCTAACGGACGGTTTTGGGCATAGTTCAATTAACGAGAGGTTTTGGTTGGATTACCTGATGCCAATCGGAAATGTAAGCCAGCTCTTGGATACCTCTTCCTGTTAATCCATCAAATGGCAGCCAAATATATCGACCATCAATTGGGTTTTCCGGGCGCCAGACATCAAACATGGCGATCCGGGATCCAGGTGGATCTATCACATCAAAGATGCAGGTGCTTTGGGCTCCAAACGTTTTTTCTGGACCGAGTTGATTGTTTGGATTGATACCAGTCATTGGATTTCCTTTGTTTTCCCAGGGACCAAAAAGATTGGAGCTACAAAACAGGCGAGCAGGGTTCGGCGTCCAGCCGGTGCAACCTGACGCTAGAAGCCAATATGTGTCATTCTCTTTGAAAATGCATGGGGCTTCGGTATGGGGAGAGATTCCTTCCAAAGGTTGATACTCACCAGACGGACGAAGATAGTCTTCGGTTAGCAAACCTCCATAGAGATGGTGTCCGGGTTTTTGGCTGGCAATATGAAAGGCCTCGTTATTTTTATCCACAAAGAATGCAAAGTCGCCACTTCCTTTTTCGGAGTTAGTCCCCAGGAATTTATGGACGTAGGTGAATGGACCCGCGGGCAGGGGGCTTTGGGCAACGCCGACATAGCAGGTATCGTAGCCGACTCCTTTCAAGAAGAGCTTGAAGAGCATTACAAACGTCTCGGTTGACGCGTTGTATTGAACCTTAGGGCGTTCAAGGATACAGCCGTAAGCAAGGTCTGAATTCTTGTTTTCGTAGTCGACAGAGAGTACTACGCCTTCGTCCTTCCAGCTTAGAAGGTCTTGACTCGAATAGCAGTGAACTCCGCCGTCTGCTTTGTCGTTTTCTGATTTTCCTATAAGTTTATGTTCTCCATACCAGTAGTATTGATTTTCGTAGGATAAAACACCACCACCGTGAGCGTTGATTGCAGTTCCATTTTGGTCCAGCCAAATTAAAAAATTAGATAACGGTGTAATTTGAGTCATAAATACGATGCTACATGGGAAACTAGGAATCTAACAATTCGTTTGGTTGTTTCATCGTCACTGTTAAGTTCGACAATGGCGGCGTTTGAACGGAATGAGAATACTGTTAAGACCATTGCTATGGTAATTCGCGGTGTAAGGAATTTTCCGAATTTTGAAATAACTGATGTCTTCATACTATTAGAAGGCTACGAAGACGCTGTATTGAGTGGAACGAGTGATCTGTGTATTCGTTATATCAAACAAGTCCTTTTTCTTGGTGCTAGTATCTTAGAAGGTCTCAACAATGCTGATGCTGCGGTGAGGAAGATGGAACGTTACGGATCCATCCTTTAATGGTTTGCTCTCTTTTTCTTCCATATTCAGTTTGTGAGTCAATTGGAACAGCTTTGCACTGTTCCCGATGAGGTTTTTAATCGTGAGACTACAAGTTCCCCGATGGTTGACCAGGAGTGTGGCGTGTTTGCTCCTTTCGGGATTTACAAATGAAACCATGTCAACGTTGACCCATTTGTCCTGGCTTCCTTTATTTGCCTGCATAAAGGGATCATCGGTGGACATTTTAACGACTCGCCAGCCGGGACGAACGAGGTTCCATAGTTTTTTGAATACCCAATACCGTTTCGAGAAGCGGAGTTTGTCTTGACCCGAGATAAGAGCCCAGCGGGAGAACTCATCTGCCTTTTTGACTGTGACCCAATGAAACCAGTAATTATTCGGAACATCGACCATATCGCTGATAAATGTCCGGGTTTGAAACAGGGCGAAGTCGAGATCCCCTTTTCCCGCGAACGTGCTGTTTTCGGTCATCCAGACGTCTTTGGGATAAGCTTCGATCCCCTTAACGATTTCATCAAGGAACCCTTGGGAGTACGAGTGGAAAGCATAAGCCCCCAGTGCTTTTTCCAGATCAGGATGTTTTTTGAATTGGGAAAATCCATCGGGACCAAGGTAGCCTGGACCTTTAGTTGGCTTACCATCCCAATAAATATTTTTCCCGTAGTTTCCGTCAGGTCCATGAATGAGGACCTGCTGATAGCCTGCATCGTCCAGCGCCTTCCTCATTCGAATCGTCTGCCTAATCCACTGATCAACGGGATAGACGCATCCTTCGTAAGCGACTGCCATGTCAGGTTCGTTTTGAATGGTGATCGCTACGGGTAATCCTACTTCTTTTTCGAGATGCTTGATTCCTTTTAGATACCAGGCGATGAATTCTAGTTCTTTATCTTCCTTGAGGTGCCCAACGACTTCATTTTCATCGAGCGCCCGATTCTTATTGAAATCGGCATAGCCCTGAGTAATCCCGTTGGTTTTCATATGGCGGGGCGGGCTCCAAATAGTCAGAATATAGTTCTTGATGCCTCTGGCCTGGGCTTCCTTGATTCGCTTGACAAGGGCATACATCGCTTTGCTGGGAGCTCCGGTTTCTTCATCCCAAGAAATATCCCAGTGGTAGTTGGCTCGAACGTGAGTTTGACCTAACTTATAGAATGCATCTATCAGGTTCTTTTGCTCATAAACAACCCAAGGATCTTTGTCCCACCACTCTTTAGCCACAGCCATGCTTCCCCATCCTTTGATTTCTTGAGCTGCGTAACCATCTAAAGTTGCTTCGGATTCTCGATCCTCCGAAGAATCGATAACTGGCTCTACCTTAAAATCATCGAACCAAGCATATCCTTTACCATCCATTTCAATGATCGTTTTCAGATAGGCTGTTTTTGGTTTTAAATCAACTACTCCTTCGAAAGGTTGCCAGCTATCCGAGGCGCTTAAACGGCCAACGGGAGTCATTCCGATTCCTTTCCAGTCTTTATCAAGCTGTTGTATGGAAACCTTGCATATGTCAAAGGTGCCGCGAGGGTGGCAATTTCCCTTGAACACAAAGGAAGAAGAGGGCTTTCCTTTCCAGTTACTTCTCAGAATGCCTCGTCCCCCATTTGTGGGAGTCCTTACGAGCATCGAGGCAGGTTCGCTGAGGAAGTATTCCCGATCTAGAGAAATGGTGAGTTTTGAGTCAGCTGCTGGTTTCCATCCCATTGGAACTTGGGCTCCATTCACCTCTTGTGAACGGGAAAACTGAGGATTGTTAAGATGTGGGTCCTGGCGAGTCTGTTGGGTAAGTTCAAATTGAGTAAACTGAATTTCGAGACCCTGCTTGTTTAGATTGGCAAGGATAAGACGACCTGTCGCTGTCGAAGCTTTTGGAGAGTTAATGAGCACCTCATGACGTTGCCAGTCAGTGCCTACAACAGCTCCTTTACTCGTTGCGATCGTTTTATAATTACCGCCTGCATCTTGCTGTAGTGAGACACTGATCCATCCTTTTGAGTTAGCTTTTGCTACAAAGGAAAGAAGATATTCGAAATTTTCCGAAAGCATCAAATTTGGGTGAATGAGTTGGATGCTCCAATCTTTTTCATCGGCCTGCGTTGTGATGATTTTGAGAGCTTTGGAACTTTGATACTGATCATTCTCAATTGTGTTGGTAGCAGCCGCTTGGCGGTGAGTTTGGACTTGCCAAGGAGACATTCCATTTTGGAAGTTTCCATTGCGGATCATGTTGTCATTCGAATAGACGGGACTTACCCACAGTGTGAACAGGGTAAGCGTGAGGTATCGGAGTTCTGTTAGTTTCATTAATTTCATTTTAGATATCGGTAAAACATTCCTTGATAAGGTTTTGAGCTGTATTTCGCGATGTAAATTCAATGTAACCGTTGCACAGTTGAGCTTCCTGCACCTCTTTCTTGCCCTTGAGGTGAACTCTGGGTAATTCCGCTTTCGGCCGTGAACCTGCCCATTTCCGAACTAAATGCTCGAAATTTATTTGAACTAAAAGGCCCAGGTGAGGTTGTCACAGATAGAGAGCTGATCTAAACTAAAAAGGTGTAGAGTGCTGCTATAAACTAGGTTAAAGTTAACGTGTATTTTGAAAAACAGGCTATTATTTCGGGCTCGAAATTTCTCATTATAGGCGCCGCTATTGGGTTATTCCTCGCCTGTCTCGGCAGTCCTTTACGAGCTGCAATTATTGCCGAAGATTTTTTTACTTCTGGCTCCGGTGCTTTTTTACAAGGGAAAAACACGGGGAGTGGCTTTGGCGCTTCTTCATTTTGGGATGGAGCCGTTAACAACTTTAACGAAGATCCTAGAAACCGATATCCGGGTTTAAGCTATCCCAGTTCTTCATCAAGTGCTGGATTGGCACGGTTTCGAGGAGATTTTCGTGAACTTTATCGGACCGTCGACGGGGGAAGTGGCTTCACGAGCTACCTAGATGGGAGCGGCAACATTGGTGCGGATGGAACCGAGTTGTGGTTTAATTTTCTTCTCGGACGCGACGACAATGTAACAGCAGGGGGAAGCTTTGGGATGAGCTTGTTAAGAGATGCTGCGGATGCCAATACCAACGACGATGTGATCCTATATCTATCTAGTGATCTAGATGCTGGCAGATTTAGAGATTCAGATACCCACATGATTGCAGTTCACATGGAGTTTGCTGCTGGAAGCGACACCTATACGGTTTATGTCGATCCAGATTTGTCTTTGGCTCCTACGGGAGGGGCAGTCAATACGATTGCGGATTTAAGCTTCGATATGATTCGAATGGAAGGTCGAATTTGGGGGAGCCCGACATCCCACCTCAACTTTGATGAAATTCGATTTGGTGAAACGGCTTCGGACATTGGTTTTGCAACGGTTCCGGAGCCGAGAGCCTACGCTCTTTTGCTCTCAGCATTTGCCGTTTTCTATTGGATCAGGCATAGCCGTATTCGGTAGATGCCAGTTTCTCTGTACCTAAAAACACTCTGAAACAACCATCGTTTTGCGCTGTTCTCCTGGCCTGAGAGCGGTTTTGCAAAAGTCATTGCAACGCTTACATAACGAAAACATTTTTTAGAGCTTAGTTGGGATCATAATTGTTGGCACATTATGAAAATATTAGTAGCTAGGCATTATAATCTCATCGATCAGATGCTTCGCTAAAATATCAACTTAAACAGGAAAGATTAGACTGATTATGAAACAGAAACTTAAACATATTGGTTTGTGGGTGGTAACTCTCACTATTTTGATAACAGCTCCGAGCTCCTTGAAAGCAGTTATTATTGCTCAAGATAGTTTCGATGGGACGGGAAGTGGATTTCTGAACGGGCAAAATACTGGGACAGGATTTGGAGGCGAGACATGGAACACCAATTCGACTTTTTTTGATGATCCCAAATTCGATACCAACGCTAGACTCGATTATCCAGGTGTAACTGAGAGCGGAAGAATGGTAACCATGCGGGGGGATTTTCGGGAAGCTTGGCGGACAGTTACCAGTGGAGCAGGGTTTGCCAGCTATCTCGATGGAAATGGTAATATCGGAGCAGACGGTACAGAGCTTTGGGTAGGCGTTCTGCTCGGACGAGAAACCAATGAAACCGTCGGAGGGACGCTCGGAATTAGTTTTTTGCGAGATTCCTCAAGTCCTCAGACAACAAACGAAAGTATTATTTACGCCGGCGATAACTTCAATGACACCAATACCCATATGATTGCGATCCATATGCAGTTTGCCGCTGGAACGGATTCCTATACGGTATACACCGATCCTAATCTATCCTTAGATCCTACAGGTGGAGTGTTAAATACTGTTGCAGATTTAAGTTTCGATATGGTGCGTCTCGAGGGTAGGGTTTTTGGCACCCCTCATTCACAAATTAATTTCGATGAATTGGTATTTGGTGAAACAGCGCAAGATCTAGGATTTCCGATTCCTGAGCCGTCTACCTATGCTCTTGTAGTTTCCGCTTTTCTCGCCTTATGTTTCTTTAGAAGGAGACGTAATCAGTGAGTAACGAAATCTTCTTTTAACATTAGTCCAAAAGGGGAGTCTTAGTATGGCTCCCCTTTTTTGTACCGGTGCTTATACAACAGTTCCACAGGATAGCGGTTTTTTGAGGCATTAGTTGTGATCATAATTGTTTGCACAACATAGAAACAGAAAGGTTAATGATGAAAGTTAGTGTTAAACAGTTCCTATGCGCTTTTGCTTCGATGGTGAGTATATTACTAGTTGATACGTCTCGAGCTGTAGTGATTGCAGAGGATACATTTAATGGGGTAGGCGGATCGTTTCTTCAGGGAATTAACTCTGGATCGGGTTTCGGAGCTTCTTCGACGTGGGATGGAAATTCTACTTCAGGTTCCGAAAACGCACGAGTTTCGTATCCCGGTTTGAGTTATTCAGGTCTTACGGTTGCTGGCGGCAAGGCCGGTTTTCGGGGTAATTTTAGAAGAATTTATCGGCCAACGGGTGGGGCAGGTTTCGCAAGTTATCTTGACGGTTCCGGGAACATCGGAGCGGACGGGACAGACCTCTGGTTTAGTTTCTTATTAGCGCGAAGTTCTAACGCCACTTCTGGAGGAAGTTTTGGGGTGAGTTTGCTAAGAGATGCAGTAGATCCAAGCACAACGGCGGATGAGGTGATCTACTTTTCGAACCTCTTGGGTGGCGGATTTCAAGACCTAGATACCCACATGATTGCGGTTCATATGGAATTTGCCGCAGGAAATGATACCTACACGGTTTATGTCGATCCAGACTTGAGTCTTGCTCCGACTGGAGGGGTAAGCAATTCGATTGCGGATCTGAGTTTTGATATGATCAAACTCGAAGGTAGAATTTTTGGGAGTCCTACGTCAGATATTCGATTTGATGAGGTCCGTTTCGGAGAGACCGCTGTTGATTTAGGATTTGCTCCTGTTCCAGAGCCATCTACCTACGCCTTGTTATTATTTGCATGCACCGTATTTTATATTGTCAGGAAGAAAATGGCAAATGCCGATTAGGCTAACGTCTGTCTCGAAGTCTTAGAAACAAAAGGAATCTCATGTGAGGTTCCTTTTTTGTGTTTTGAACAAGTCGTCAAATTTTATGCAACGCTTACAAGTCATAATAGGTGCTCTTAAAAACACTTTTGCTATTTTTTTACCGTAAGCAAATAACCTAAGGTGCCAAAACCTTTATTCTAACACTAATAGAAGGAAGTATATGAGACATTGTTATCTAGTGCTGGCTGTTGGACTATTAATCGGAAAGGTAGCTTGTAAGTTAGAAGCGGGGGTGATTACCGTTCTCGGAGATGATCAACAAACCATTGAGGAGTGGGGGTGTTTTGTGGCCCATGCTAAGAATCGTTCATGGAGTGTTAACACTCATTCGCTCGTCGATGCGCCCAACGCAACGCAGTTGATGATTAAGGATATGGGGATGACAATGCATCGTGTCGATGCACCCTACTGCTGGTACTACGACAAAAATAATCCTTCGGTTCCCAAAGCAAATGCGTATGAAGTGATCGAACACATCAACCTTTGTGTTGATAGTGGAGTTTCCGATTACATCATGACGGTTTGGAGCCCCCCTGTTGAATTTAAGACACTGCCGACAAGTCGGGGGAAAACCTACTATGATACGGTTACGGGACAACCTGTGAATTGGTTTCAGGGGATAAATAATGATCCTCGCTACACGATAAGGACGGTCTCTCTAAAAGAAAATAAAGAAGCTGCGTTTACGAAGTGGATTTCAGATTTTCTGAAATATATCGAAAGCAACAATGCTCCCCTTCCCAAAATAGTCAGTTTTCAGAATGAGCCGGCTCATGATCCAATGTACTACGGTTGTTTTTATCAGAGGGATCAATATGAAAGAGTCCTTAAGGCATTAAGAACACGTCTTGATAACAATGGATTCGGGTCGATCAAAATTTTGGGGGGAGATGCCAACCATATTCCGGGAATGAACCAGGTCTTTGGCGCCGGCTATTGGAGTGTTGACTCGGGTCTAAAGGACGATCTGCAAATCCTAGCTAGTCATTCGTATGATATTTGGGCCTCGGAAACTGACATAGTAAATCGACACGCGGATGCTTTGGTGTGGATAAATCGAGTAAAAAACAATGCTGGAATTCCGATTTGGATGACGGAGTGGTCTATTGACAAACAGTACAACAGCGAAGGCTGGAGTGACATCTATCACGTTTCCTACGAAATGCGGCATATGATACGAGATCTAGTTTTAATACCTTATGAGGCGTATTTCTTTTGGCTGGGCTATGATAAAAAGCAAAAGGATCGAATCAGCATTATCTCAGGTCCAGATGATGATCTCCTTGTCTCAAAGAAGTATCATGTTCTGAAGAAGTTGTGGAATCAGTGCCCACCAGGTAGCATTGTGCGCCACTGTTCGAGCACCGACAGTAGCCTAAAAGCGAATAATAACTCGTTTATCGATATGATATCTTTCCATGATAGCAACAGCCAAACCTTGATGGTGGTTAATCACACGAATACTTCGAAGAGTACTACTTTCAAAGGAATCATTCGAGGGAGTACCGCTCACATCTACCAAACAACTGACTCAGCCGACATGGAGAAGGTAACGGATAAAGCGATATCAGGTGGTGAATTCACCTATTCATTAAGACCCAACAGTGTGACGATCTTTATTTGCGGAACGGAAAAAGATGTTTCGCAATCTTATTCAGGAGACTACAAAGTGATCTCGAAATACAATAACCGTGCGGTCGAAGTAAAGTCTTGGTCTACTTCCAATGGCGGGAACATTGAAATGCGTGATTATCAGGGGAACGGCAACCAGAAGTGGACGATAACTTCGGTTGGAGGAGATGACTATAAGATTATCAATAAACATAGTGGCAAAGGAGCCTATGTTGATGGGGGATCAAACAGCAATGGAGCTAACATTAATCAGAGAACTTATGAAGGATGGAATAGCCAAAAATGGAGATTTCAAGATGCTGGCGGGGGATATGTTTACATCGTAAACAAGAAGAGTGGAAAAGGGATGAGTATCGAAGACTGGTTCTACGGTAACGGTGGTAACGTGGAACAGCAGCTAGTCGGTAGTCAGAATATCAAGAAATGGTTGATCTCAAATCCCTAGTAGACTATTGACTGGAATTATCCGGAGATCCCGAAATCACGGAGCCGGAGCTTTCCCAGATTCCAAGGTAAAGTTTTAATTGAAGACTAGAAACAATGAAAATTAGAATGTTCTAGTTTTCAATTTGATGTTGGAATCAACCAAACCAAGTTGCTTCATTTAATTAGTCTAAGTTAACTCGAACTCCACCCAAGAAAGAGGGTATTCACAGCTAAAAGAAATGTATCGCTGTATCATATTTCTTCTCTTTCTTTTTAATTTTTGTTGTCGATCAACTCGAAACTAAAATCACTAAACTAAAAGGATTCGGAGCCATTTGCCTGGATGGGTGGTGTGCCTTCGAGAAAAGGCGAGTGAATCTATCATTCAATTTTTTAGTTAACATTGCAACAGTTGTAATGAATGGAGATAGAAAGTGTATCCGAGAAGGTTCACTATCATGCGTTATCAAGCAATGAAACACTTGTTGCTTGCTTATTAAACTAAACCAAAGGAATTTAGTGAGACGTATATATCTTCTGTTGTTTGTCGTAAACGTGATTGTCATTCAGTCGCCGAAGCTGAATGCGGGGACAATAACTGTTCTAGGAGAAAATAAGCAGACGATTCAAGAGTGGGGGTGCACGGCCACCTATGCAAGGAATCGCTCCTGGGGTGTGGAGGAGTTTTCGTTTTTGCAGGCACCAAATGCCGCTCGTTTGATTGTTAAAGAGTTGGGCATGACGATGTATCGGGTCGATGGACCCTATTGTTGGTATTATGACAAAAATAATCCATCGGTCCCTAAAAGTAATGCGTACGAGATAATCGAACACATCAATATTTGCAAAGATTTAGGGATTTCCGATTATATCTTGACGGTATGGAGTCCACCCGTTGCTTTTAAAACACCCCCTGTTTCAAGCTGAAGGACTTGGATGGATTCGCAGACAGGTTTGCCTGTCGATTGGTTTGAGGGAATAGGTGGGCCGAGGTACTACGAACAAGACACCAAGCTGCGTGAAGATAAAGAGTCCGAATTTACACTGTGGATTGCAGATTTTCTCAAATATATTCAAAACAATAATGCACCGCTACCCAAAGCAGTCAGTCTACAAAATGAGCCACGTCATAATCCTAGCTATTACGGGTGTGTTTATGGTGGGG
>JBCCKK010000096.1:0-11065 GCA_039027395.1 Verrucomicrobiota bacterium
AACGTGGTAGTAGGTATCGAAATCCGGGTTGATCACCGTAATTGCACTGGAAGCATCGGCAACAACTGCAGCCAAACTCGAGTCGTAGATACCTACTAACAGATCGGAATCTGGAAGCTGACTGGGAGTAACGTTTGTGGTGAATCCAAGCTTATCCGCCGCTTCATTGGTATAAAGAACGTCTTCATTGATATACTCAGGAATCCGAATCGTGAGACTCTTACTCACACCCGCAGCTGTCACAAAACGGATCACATCTAAATCGGAAGCATTTACCGTGTCCAGTTCAGCGGTGATTAAACTACTTAGGCCTAACGCAGCGAGCTCATCGTTAATATCATCAACGAAGTCCTGTGTTTCGTTGTTATCCGAAGTATCCGATGCTTCAATCAATACATCATGGACAACCCCATCGTCCATAATCACCTGGAACAAAGCATCATATGTCAGTTGCCCGTCCCATCCATTAATGATCACCACGGTTTCAGCTACGAGCTGTTCGGTGTCTGTAGCGGGCTCAATAAGATTGACTCCCAAATTGAAACTAATCTCGGTTGATCGAGAAACGGTGACCTGACTATCCGTCGACAAACTGCGCACTCGGCCCGTCGATATCTCTCCATAACCATCTTCGAAGCGCAGGTCTACGTCCGTCAAATCCGCGAGTCCTTCATCTCCGAATTCACTATCGACCAACATGCGAATCGGGAAATCGAAATAGGGAGATACTCCCGTTGCTAGGTTCCCAGCATTGTAAACTGCACTGGACGAGAGCAACCCTTCATGAAATCCAGCATCTCGAATCGCCCCTTGCAGTGCTTTAGCCAAGGCCGTCACATTCGCATACGTTGCTCCAGGAATCGTAATCGTTTGTGTGTTGCCATTGATCGTTAGATCAAAGGAGCGATCTGTTGTAAAATCACTCAAATCAATTTCATTGTCAGACTCAACTTCCGTCGCCGTCTCCGTATTAAGATTGAGAAGACTGTCCGCTACAGAGCTATCGTCATCCGATACCCCGGTAATGGTTACTCCAGAATAGCCACTGATCCGAATCCCTTCCCCGGAACCCACTGTGATCACTTCAACCTGGACTAACGGAACCCCAGTCGAGGTATTAAGGACTTCAACGAAGTCTTGAACGCTGGAAAATGAAGGATCATTCGATTCATTCGAGAGCGCCATTGACTGCGAAGTTAATCCATCGAGATAGTAATCCGCTAGACCTGACGAAGCACTTGCCCCCGTCGAAATTGCTTGAATGGTTCCCGTCCCACTTCCTGGGTTCAACGCAAAGAGCTCGAGAAAGTTCGAAGCGTTTCCAGCTCCGTCATCGACAGGCCGAATATCCACTCCCGTTCCATTGTTGCCATCCCGAATTCCTGCCCGCTCCATGGCATCCTGGAAATCCTCGGTAAAATCAACGATCGAGGAGTTTGCTTCTTCTCCAAGCAGGTCGGTCGTTGTATTTCCATTGATATAAACCCGGTGCGTCGTTGCGGTTCCCGAGCCATCCTCCGTCACATCGATATCCAGGTAAGCAGAGGTTGCAGTCTCTGATGATGCCGCCAATCCCAACAGGGCATTGGATGATGTTTGAATGGTGATTTCATAGACCTCAGCCGAACCGTAGAACCGAATTCCTTGGCCGTCGACGAGTTGGACGACCTCAACCAAAAGGCCGGTATCTGTGAAGTAGTCGTAAAATCCGTTGTTTTGAAGAACCGTGCGAATCGCTTCGACAAAGGCATCTACCGTCTCGTGATTCCCCGGAGGAATGGTCACGGTGTCAGTCTTGGTGCTCAACACACCCTCTTCCTGAGACTTCATCGTGATCGTGAGATCCATCTGCGTATTTAATGGAGAGAGCTCCAACGCTGTAGCGGATGTGTAGCTACTGGACCCACTATTACTGGCAAAGTTGAAGATCCCCGCATCCGTTCCCGAAATCGTCAAATTCTCTCCAGCTCGCGTTCCAATACTTTGCAGGGTAATTCCAAAACCGTTGTTGTCCGTAGAGGTGGCAGCTGTTGCTTCCACTCCGGAATCTGTCGAGCCATCGTAGAGACCTGCTCCTTCTAAGGCACTTTGCAGAGCCAAAACAAAGTCTGCCATCGATCCATAAACATCGGGATCCAAAGTAACATCAATCGCCGCATCACTACCGATGGCGATACTAAATGTCTTTGCAGTATCAAAGTTCGAAACTTCAATTGCCGAAGTTGACTCAACTTTAACCTCCTGTAGCTGGTAATCGCCGGTGGAAGCCGTCGAGGATCGAGCAAAGACGAGCCCGTTGGCTTCGATCCCAAGATCTAGGGTCTGGCCACTCGGATTGATTTCATCGATAAAAAACGTTGTATCCGCATCCCCGTAGAATTCGAGGCGAGGAGAGGACGTTTCAGTTACACGAGCAAAAATTCTTTGAGTTGCTCCGGCACCGCTCCAATCAAGTCCGGCCAGGGCCGTATTTAGATTATTGGCAATATCCTGAAGGCTCGTGCGCGTTGTGCTGCTAATCGAAACCGTCTGAACCGCACTTGAAAGCAGCGCCCCTTGATAGAACACATAAATGTTAAATTGGCTGTTCCCGGAATAATCGAGAGGATCTCCACTCGTCGATGGAGCATTTTTAACTCGAAGGACATTTTCTGTGTCCACTAGCGGATCAATTAGAGCCTGCTCCACTGTCGTGAGGAAATCGTAGGCTTGTCCCAAATTTAAATCCAAAAGTGGGAGAAACTGCTGCTGGGCATCGGTATCCGCTGTTTGTCCGAAAATAAGGCCCGCATTACGAGTATACTGAAGCAAATCGTCTGTCGTCAGTCGGGATAGAGAAGCGAGTGTCGGATCACTGGCCGTAACAAGAGAAGCTCGATCGTCGAAGGCATCTTGCTCAACCAACGTAAAACTACCGGTTAATCCATCAATTCCACTAATGAAATCGTCACCCGCTGGATTCGCCACCTCAACGGGAAGAAATAATTTGCCTGAGTTGATATAGGTCGAATCCGATGTGTCTCCATCATCAGGCGTGTTAGCGGTATAAGCAGTGGACCAATCGGAAACCCCAGACATCTCAGCCAGAGTGAATTCGCTATCCGACGAGAAACTGGAATCGATGATAAACTCCACCTCGGCATTAAAAGCAAAGGTGGCCCCCGTATTAGAAATGTAGCCACCCGACTGTCCCACACTATCGCGAGCTTCGATCAACCCGAATCCGATCCCGTAGTCTGTCAGAGGATCCAGCGTATTGGAATGGGACGAATTTCCACTTATCGTCAGGGTATCTTTGGCAGAACCTCCGAATTCAACCCAGTAATCAGAAGTTGTACTAGAGTCATTGGTAGCTTCATCCGTGGTTAAATTGTCCAGACCCGTTAAATCGGCTTTGACGGTGAACGTAACTGCATCCGGATCAAACTTCACGGCCGCATTGGGCCCCATTTCCATGAAAAACTCTTGGGCCTCATCGCCAAACGCTAAATTCTTGGTCTGCTCTCCGATATCGATACTGAAATTCAACACCAACTCGCTGTCTGTCGACCCTGTATCTGTTACCGAATTCGTTGCCCCACTGAAATTTGCATCCAAAACGCTTTGCAAGGCTGCAGCCAAACCTGTCGAATCCTCCGTGGTTGTCGAAGCAAAGTAAGTATCTACTGCAGTGGCAAATGCAGAACCCGTTCCTTCGCCCCCTTTGAGAAGATTACCGACATCCGTGCCCAGAAGGTCGTTAAGCGTTGTTTGAAAAAACGGCAAAGCCGTCTCGTTCACAGTCGGATCTAGAGAAAGTTGATCTCCGTATTCTCCGAGTTGAGTAAATAGATTCTCGAGACTAGTCTCAATACTGGTAGCAACCGAAGGATCTCCTGCGACTGGAGTACCCCCTCCATCAACACCATCTTGGGGATCATGCAACGTTGCGCTCAGCAAGATTCGAGGCTCTAGCGGTTCGAGATTGTACCTAAGACTCTGCGCTAATTTTTTGGAGCGAAATCGCTCTCCAGGAACATAAGAGTTCTCCTTTTTCTTACGCTTTCGTAACAATTTTGGAAAGATTCCCACAGCGATTAAGTTTGTTTTCGTTTGGTTCGTAATGCAAGAGCCTCT
Source organism: Verrucomicrobiota bacterium (assembly GCA_039027395.1). Classification (GTDB taxonomy): domain Bacteria; phylum Verrucomicrobiota; class Verrucomicrobiia; order Methylacidiphilales; family JBCBYL01; genus JBCCKK01. The sequence continues at coordinate 4,117 of JBCCKK010000096.1, forward strand.
TTGGCCATTTGAACGATTTTATACCCCTCAATCTTAATATTAGATTAATATAGGCTAAATTTCTTAATTTTTCTGCAAATCCACCTTTGAGAAACCATTGACGGAGTATCGGTTAGCTGTATTTCTGGATCTATGTCAAACACGCCAAGTTCTGAAAATCCAGCGCCCACAAGCGGTCAAACCATCAGCTTAAACGACATCGCAGATCGCTACCTAGCAGTGTACCAACGTCTGTTTGACATCACGATGATGAATCTCGCCAGCTACCGAAAAGTGAGTGAAGAGGACTACGATATGGTCACCAATCAATTTCCAGTTCAACCGCAACAAAACCAACGTCGAGATTTTGAAGCCGCTAAAGACGCAGCGCAACTCTGGCTCGCCCGCAATTTGATCTCGGAGGCTCTTTCCACCGTCGTCCCCCTCATGGAAGACTGCAGAACCGTATTGTCACTGTGTGACTACAAGGCTGCAGGTAAAAACGACCCCGCCCGTATTCAGGAAATCACAGGCCCAGAACGCCAAGCCTTCATGAGCTCTCCCATCGGCGATAAATTCAAGTTTCTAAAGGAAAAATTCGAAACTTCCTCTGAAATTGAAGAACATATTTTATCCCTAATGGATATCACCAAAGGGATGGTGATGCACGACGGGAAAGCGGCACCCGAAATCTGCACCGACGGAAAGCTTACCCTAAAAATCCGGACCATGACCCTAACTCAGGCACCAGTTACTTCCGATTCAGGACAGCCGGTGATGGGGCTTACGCGACAAATGAACGATCACTCACGCGTCTATAATGAAGGAGAAGTTATTGATCTCAACAAAGCAGAGATCGTTGGTTCCATTGTTACCGTTTCGGCATTTCTTGCAACTTTACTCGCGAGTGTTCAAACTTATGCCAAAAAGGTAGGAGCTGCAGACGATGCCTCGGCCTAGTGCTGAATTAACTGCCACTCACCAGCACCACTCGGAACCCATAGACTGACAGCTTCAGATCGGGTCGATTTCCGATTCGATTGGTGCTCAACAGATCGTTGGGTAGTCGCATGCGCCAGGATCCGCCGCGGAGTACGCGAAAATCAGCCGATTGGTTGTAAACATCTTCGCACCACTCCCATACATTACCACCCATGTCATAAAAACCGAGCTCATTGGGTTGAAATGATCCTACCGGGGATGTGTAGGCAAACGAGTCAACATGCAAATCGGGTGCATAGTTTCCAGAATGAGGCGGCGGAGGCCAAGCTTCTCCCCAGGGATACTGAAACACCAGACTCTGCTCAATTTGGAGAGGGTCGGTTTCTTCATTCACACCGACAGCAAGGCTCCACTCCTGATCCGTCGGCAGCCGATACCCTTGATTCTGACCGATAACACCCGCCTCACGTTCTTTACGAGTTAACCAATAACAGAATGCTTTAGCATCCTCCCAACTGACCATGACGGCAGGATGTGATTCCGATTGCTTAAACTCAGGCTTTTTCCATGGACGCTGAGTTTCTGTTACAAAAGCCTGGTAGTCGCGAACACGAGTTTCATATGCTGAAATCTTCAAACTTGTTCCAGGCAAACCAAGCAGTGTCATTTCCAAACTATTAATAAATGGCTCGGATGGTTCTTTGGAAAGAGTACTATCCGCAATCGCCTCTTCAGATGCGATCAAATCACAGGTTTGAATCAGCCCCAAAAACATCATCCAACAAACAACAAACAAAAGCATCCTCGTTCGCACTCGCAAACAACTCCAACAATACCGCAAAGAACTATGCATGTATGCACAGTAGTATTTATTAATGATTTTTAAATCTATTTATAGATTGTTTCGAACGATTCTCTGCACTTACAATTCTGCACTTGCGCAAAACCATAAGAAATCATCGATGACTCAACCGCCGCCAGACGCTTCGGGGAAACGGGGATCAACATCAAACGAGTCGCTCTGGGTCACACTCGATCTAGTCGCCTTGCTTAATGAAAGTGATCACTACGACCAAGCCACGATGGCTCTATGCAACGAACTTTCTTATCACTTCCGCTGCACTCGAGTTTCTCTAGGACACCTCAAAGAAGATCATATTCGACTCAAAGCCACAAGCCACTCCAACAAGATCGAAAAGCGGATGGAGGTTGTTCAAGACTTAGAACACGTCATGCTAGAAGCAGCCGATCAAGACGAAGAGGTTACCTGGCCGGAACCAGAAGGAAGCCATGCCATCACTCGGGAACACGAGCGTTACAGCAAGAAATTCAGCGCAACTCACTTATTTTCGCTCCCTATGCGAATTGACAACGAAGTTCATAGCATCCTAACGCTCCAACGGGATTCCCAGCCGTTCGCTCCAATGGAACAGGATGCTCTTCGACTGATCGCAGACCTTGTTGCACCGCGACTAAAAACTTTGCATCGGCACGGTCGTGGCTTTCTACACCAATGGGAATCAGACTCTCGAGGTTGGGTGGCTCGTTTCCTCGGTGCCGAATATACCTGGTGGAAACTGGGAAGCATCCTTGCCTGTATCATCCTGATGTTTCTTTGTTTCTTTCCATGGCCCTATCGAATCAATGGAGACTTTATCCTTAAGACAAACGCTCTGATCAACCTTCCCGCACCCTTCGACGGATTTATTCAAAAAGTAAACGTGATTCCGGGCGAATCCGTTCTTAAGGATAGCGAATTAGTCCGCTTAGATACCCGCGAACTGATTCTCGAACAAAGTGCCATTCGCGCAAATATGCAGCGATTCCGCAGTGAAGCACAACTCGCCATGGGACAAAGCAGCGTCGGAGACATGCACGTCGCCACAGCCAAGGCTGCTGAGATGGAAGCCGAACTCAAACAAGTGCAACATAAACTCAACCGCTCCCGAATTATCAGTCCATTCGACGGTGTCGTTGTGGAGGGTGCCTTACGAGAACAGATCGGCGCTCCCGTAACCAAAGGCGATGTCATGATGAAAGTCACCCGCCTCGAAGATCTTTACGTGCAAGCAATGATCTCAGAAAAAGACATTCAAGAAATCAACAATCAGGCAACAGGAACCGTTGCTTTTGCCAGTCGCCCAGAAATTAAGTTTCCTATTGTCGTGGAACTGATTGAACCCGCAGCTTTCCCCAAGGATAAAGAAAACGTCTTTTATGTGCGCTGTCGCATCGATGCCAAACCTGCGGATTGGTGGCGACCTGGAATGAGTGGCATCGTCAAAGTCAGTGCTGGCAGCCGTTCGCCACTCTTTATCATGACACATCGTCTCATCGATTTCCTACGCCTAAAACTTTGGATCTAAGAATGAATTTTCGGAATTCGAATTTCTCATTTCGAGTTTCCCTCAAAAGGAGGCCCTTTTGAGGAGCGGCATGTTTAGTGAAGCCTGGCACCGTGTGGCTGGGCAGCAAGCACAGCTACATCCTAGCGTGGAGGTTGTCCGGCAACGCTATCGAGGAGAACCGTGGTATGTTTTACGCGAACCTTTTAGTAACAGCTTTTTCCGCCTCTCTCCAGCTGCCTATTTTTTTGTTTCTCGTTTGAGGCACGGCCGAACGATCGAGGAAGTCTGGCGGGAGTGCTTGGAGCTCTATCTCGATGAAGCACCTGGCCAACAGGAAGTGATTCGCCTCTTAGCCCAGCTCAATCAAGGGAATCTCATTCAATCTGACCTCACTCCGGATGCCGAAATGATGCGGCACCGCCGTGAAAAAAGTCGGAACAAAGAATTGCGAGGTAAGGTCATGAATTTTCTTTTCTTGAAATTCGGTCTACTTGACCCGACTCCGTTCCTCGATCGCACCCTCCCCGTGTTCCGACCACTGTTCAATCGCGTGGGATTTGGCGCCTGGTGCCTTCTTATGGTCATCGCAATCAAATTTCTTTTTGAGAACTGGGAAGCAGCTTGGGACCGGACCGAGGGAATTCTTGCTCCCTCCAATCTGTTCCTTCTTTATGTCTGTGGTATCGGCGCGAAATTTTTTCATGAACTCGGTCACGGCTTAGTCTGTCGCGCCTTAGGTGGTGAAGTACGCACCCTGGGTGTTATGCTTCTAATCCTTACACCACTTCCTTACATTGACGCCACATCCAGTTGGAGTTTTCGCAACAAGTGGCATCGCATCTTTGTTTCGGCGGCGGGAATGCTTTTCGAATTCGCGTTGGCTGCCGTAGCCGTTATCGTCTGGGCTAACACGGGAAGCGGGACGCTTAATGCAACGGCCTACAACTTGATGGTAATCGCATCGGTTACCACTTTCATTTTTAACATCAACCCACTTCTTCGCTTTGATGGATATTATATCTTTTCTGACTTGTTAGAAATTCCCAATCTCTATCAGAGATCCACTCGCCAGTTAAAATACTTACTTGAGAAGTATGCCTTCAAATGCCGTATAGCTGCTCCGGTAGCCCACTCAACATACGAGGGAAATTGGCTCGCTGTCTACGGCATAAGTGCCGGAATTTACCGCATTTTCCTCCTGGGAAGCATTGCTTTAATCGTTGCCGAATTGTTCTTCGGGTTAGGAATCATTCTGGCAGCTATTGCTTCGTTTGTTTGGCTCGTTTTGCCTGTCGGTAAATTTTTCCGCTACTTATTTACCGACCCTATTTTAGAAACCTGCCGACCGCGGGCCTTGGGAATCATCTTCACGACATTGACGGTCTTGATTATCTTAATCGCCGTTCTTCCTTTCCCTCTGCATGCCCGAGCAGAAGGCATTGTTGAAGCCCAGCGTTTTAGCCGTGTTTTTTCTCCTACCGGAGGACGGTTAGAAGAAATTTTTCTAGCTCCAGGACAGCTCGCTAAATCCGGCCAACCGCTTGTGCGATTTTCTGACCGATCTCTGGATTGGAAAATCGAACAAGTCCAAGCTGACTTGAGAGCTGGGCAGGCCACACTGAAGAATTTGGCCTTTCAAGAACGAGTTCGCCTAAAGTCAGTCCAACTCAAACTTCAGAGTTCTACCGAACGGTTACGTTATCTGGAAGAGGAAAAGAAACGCTTAATCTTGAGAGCTCCTTTCGACGGCTACTGGTCTGCTCCTGGAGTCAACGATCAGGTCGGCACCTGGTTGAACAAAGGAGAACCTCTTGGAGTCTTCATCGATCCCTCCGCATTTCGATTCGCCGCCGTTGTTCAACAGAAACAAGCCGCAGACGTTTTCTTTCAATCGATCCGCGGAGCCACGGTCCGTTTAAGAGGTAGGAGCGACAAGAAGATTCAAACCAGCAACTTGCGACGTATTCCAGCAGAACAAACACGATTACCCACGGCGGCTCTAGGCTGGCGTAGTGGCGGCGAAATCGAAGTTCTTTCCGACGATCCGCATGGCACTGCCTCTAAGGAGCCTTTTTTCTTATTGTATGCGGATCTCGATAGTGAAGCTCGTTCCCTTTACGCTCACCATAGACGGGGTCAAATCCGTTTTCATGTGGGTTATGAACCTCTCTTCTTTCAGGGATGGCGAGCGTTGCGGCAACTTCTACAGAAACGACTCAAATTCTGATATGTCGCAAGCTTCTTTAGATTACTGGCGCCTGAAAGCCCGAGAAGAACGAAAGTCCTATAAGGGCTTAGACGCTTTTGTTTTTTCTCTGCATGGACGGTTTCAGAGACGTCGTCGGATACTCAATACGTTCCAAGCTCTCGCCGAACAAGCTCGTGCTCGAGCCGACCGAGATCAATCCCTAAGCGATGACGAAATTCGAAATGGATTGAAGGAATTGCGCAGGGACTATTTAAAAACACCGGCACCTGACGAAGCTCTTGTTTTCGGACTAAGCCGCGTAATTCTCGGGGCTCGTCGCGTTTTAAAAATTGATCCCTACCCGGTTCAACTTGCCTCAGCAGCTAGCCTCTTTCACGGCTATCTGGCGGAGATGGCTACAGGAGAAGGGAAGACGCTAACTGTTTCTCTAGCTGCTATCCTCATGGGAAGCACCGGCCGCCCTTGCCACGTATTCACGGCGAATGATTACTTGGCCCGTCGCGATTGCGAAGAACTCGAAGCATTCTACGGATTCTTTGGGCTCAGCGCAAAAGCTGTAACTGGAGATTTAAAACCAGAACAACGTATCCATGCGTATTCTGCTGATATCACCTACACCACCCCGAAGGAAGCTCTTGCCGATTTCCTCCGAGATCGCTTAGCCCTCAGAGCTCCCTTTAATCCGACGCGACGTCTCATTAGAAATCTCGCTCACTCTGGAAGCAGCAATGCGAGAGTGGTCATGCGAGGCCTCCATTTTGCAATCGTTGATGAAGCTGACAGCGTCCTGATTGATGAAGCCGTTACTCCGCTGATTATATCCCAACCTGTTCGTAACAAGGAACTTGAGCAGGCGGTCTCGCACGCCAATCAAATGATCCAGCCACTCGAAGCTGGGCGCGATTACGAAGTCGATTTTAAGTTCAAAGATATACTCGTTTCAGAACCTGTGCTGGATCAACTGTTTCAAAACGTTCATCAGCTGCCTCCGATTTGGCACGGCCGAGAGCGTTTCGAGGATTTGATTCGAACGGCTCTGACCGCTCGCGAATTCTACCGTAAAGGCACTCAATATGTTGTCCAAGATGATCGAATCGAACTCATTGATGAGTTTACCGGAAGGATCATGGAACACCGAACTTGGCAACAAGGCCTGCACCAAGCTGTTGAAGCGCAAGAAAATCTAGAAATCTCTCCGCCAAACGAATCGATTGCCTCGATGAGTTTCCAACGATTTTTTCGCTGCTTTCCTCGACTTTGCGGTTTGTCTGGAACCGCTTGGGAATCCAGAGAAGAACTTTGGCAAATTTATCATCTCCCCGTGCTTCGAATTCCGACTCATCGCCCCCTACAGCGAGAGCAATATCGGGCTCGTATCTTTTCCCGGCAGGAAGAAAAGTGGCAAGCCATTCTAAAGGAAATCCAAATCGCTCATGCTAAAAAGCGCCCCCTCCTCATAGGCACCCGCTCG
>JBCCKK010000097.1:0-11051 GCA_039027395.1 Verrucomicrobiota bacterium
AAGAGTAATAATGGAGAATCCAAATAATGAGCGCTAAAGCACTAGATTTTTCAGCAGCAGAGTCTGCATTGGGAGTCAAGTTGATTGAAAATGGCATTGGCACCCAAGCTCTTCACGACACCGTTGTCGGCTATCGCGCGAATCGTCGCGGTGGAAATGCTGCCACATTGACGAAAGCAATGGTAAATGGGAGTGGAACCAAGATGTATCGCCAAAAAGGAACTGGTAATGCTCGCGCAGGCTACAAGTCCTCCCCGATTCGTCGCGGCGGTGGTGTTGTTTTCGGACCTCAGCCTCGAGATTACTCGAAAAAGCTTCCTAAAAAAGTTCGCAAGCTAGCATTGCGTAAAGCGCTTTCCGAGGCAGCCAAGGGTGGGAAATTGTTCTCAACTAAAGCCTTGAAATTAGATGTTCCTAAAACTAAAGAGCTCGCTGATTGGATCAAGGGAAGTAAATTTTCTGAGTCATTATTGATCATCACTAAGGACGTTAATAAGACTCTGCTTCTCTCGGGGCGTAATATTCCGAAATTGGAAATTATTCAGGCGTCCGAAGTAAACTCCGAGAACATTCTACGCCCGAAGCACGTGGTTGTTTTTGATGACGCGTTATCTGTTCTTTCAGAAAGGATCAAATAGATGAAAAATCCTTACGATGTAATTAAATCAGCCCGGATCACTGAGAAAAGCACAGTGATGTCTGAAAGCAGCAACTGTTATGTATTCGAAGTAGATCGCAAAGCTACGAAACTGGATGTGGCGCACGCGATTCAAACGATTTTTAAGAAAAAAGTTAAATCTGTGAACACCATGAACGTTCGCGGAAAAAAGAAACGTCTCCGCACGGCACAATATGGTCGTTCCGCTCATTGGAAGAAAGCGATCGTGACGTTGCATGATGGAGAGACGATTGATCTCGTTTAAGGACAAGGAGAACTATCACTATGCCACTAAAAACTTTTAAACCTACGACTCCGACGCTCCGATACGTCGAATTAGCAGATAATTCGGACATCACGAAGTCGGAACCGGAAAAATCACTTCTTCGACCACTTAAAAAGAGTGGGGGACGCAATAATAACGGTCGCATTACAGCTCGCCATCGCGGTGGAGGGCATAAGCGTAAGTATCGTGTGATTGATTGGAAACGAAATCGGCGTGGAGATGAGGCTGTTGTCTTGGGGATCGAGTACGATCCAAATCGTTCTGCTCGTATTGCTCTTGTTGAATACGAAGACAAAGAAAAACGCTATATTATCGCGCCTGATAAACTAGGCGTTGGAGACAAGGTCCAGTCTGGTGAAAAAGCCCCTCCAAAAGCTGGCAATTGTTTGCCACTGAAGGAAATTCCAGTAGGGATGCAGATTCACAACATTGAAATGATTCCTGGGCGGGGAGCTCAGATGGTCCGTTCGGCTGGAAGTTCCGCAAGCACAATGGGTTTCTCAGGAAATTACGCACAGATTAAATTACCCTCCGGCGAAATTCGTCAGATCCACAGCAGCTGTTATGCAGTGATTGGCCAAGTGAGTAATACCCAACACGAAAACATCACGTTGGGTAAGGCGGGGCGGAGTCGTTGGAAAGGCCGGAGACCGCAGACTCGTGGTATGGCGATGAACCCTGTTGATCACCCAAATGGTGGTGGTGAAGGGAAGAGTAAGAGTGGTGGTGGACGCCAGCATCTATGTTCTCCTTGGGGTAAGGTCGCTAAAGGCTTAAAAACCCGCGCGAAACACAAATCATCGAATCGCTTCATTGTTAAGCGTCGGAAACAGAAATAAGGAACACTAGTTATGGCACGTAGTTTGAAAAAAGGCCCGTTTGTCGATTATCACTTACAGGAGAAAATCGATAAGATGAAAGAAGAAGGCAAGAGTAAGCCGATTAAGACATGGTCTCGCAGATCGATGATTACGCCGGAATTTGTAGGGCTCACATTCATGGTTCACAATGGGAAGACCTTTAACTCCGTTTTTGTTACGGAAAACATGGTAGGTCACCGTTTAGGTGAGTTTTCGCCGACTCGGATCTTCAAACGACATGGCGGTCACACCGAAAAAGCTGGTAAGTAAAATTTTAATTGGGTTAAGGCGACTAAGAAACAGCGCCTTAATATTTGGGATTGTGGTTGTAGGGATGGCCACACAACCGGTCGAAGCGGAAAAAGCTTCGAAACGATCTTTAACAGAAAGTAGTGACAAGATAGCGGATCTGATGCTTCAGATCAGCCGCTTGGAAGAAAGTTTGGCTTTGGCAAACACCGAAGCGGATTACTTTCATGAAAAGTGGCTAAAGCTCCGTTTGAAAATGGAAGCGCTTGGTATTCAGGCGTTAACGGCAAACGAAAAAGACTTGGAGGAAAAAGCGGTTCGTCTCTTAGGAGACCTTTACCGGAATGAAAAAAAGCGGTTGGCCCTTGAGCGAGCTGTTTTGGATTGGATGGATGCCGGTAAGCAACTTAAAAGTGCCGGACCTCTCCAGCGAGCACAGAAGCAAGCAGAGTATGAGGCCTCCCGAAGAACTGTTCTGGAGCTCATTGAAGGTAAAGAAGTGGGATTAAACGTAGCCCGCTCGCTTAACGAGGGTCGAGTGACCCTCTTCGATGAAAAGCATCAAGTTGCTATTTTAAATTTTGGAAAAGCCCAAGGGGCTATTGAGGGAACACCATTCCGAATTCTTGACGAAAATCAAGTGATTGGACGGTGTCGGATTATCGAGGTGCGTGAATATTTATCCGCTGCCTTGGTAGAAGATTTGATTGAAGGAAAAAACGTAGAGCCGGGAAACCGGTTACTTTTAGACACATTGAAGTAAGATTATGGCAGTTAAAGCAGAGACTAAATACGCTCGTATTTCCGCATTTAAAGCGAGAAATGTAGCAAGGCATATTCAAGGCCGTCCGGCCTTGAATGCGCTTGAGTTATTAGAATTTTATCCGCAAAAAGCGGCTCGCCTTATTGGGAAAACGCTAAAAAGCGCAATTGCCAATGCCGAGAATAACAATGCTTTGGATCCGGAAACTTTGGTTATCAAAGAAGCCGTGATTGGAGAAGGGCCCACCTTTCGTCGGTTCCGCCCAAAGGCTCGGGGTTCTGCGGGGCCAATCCGTAAAAGAACGAGTCATATCCGAATCATTTTGGACGAGCGGGAAGATGCAAAGCCTGCTCCAAAAAAGAAGGCTGCAAAGAATGCAGCAACAGCAAAAAAAGCTGCTAAAGCCAAAGCTGCACCCAAGGCGAAGGCTAAAGCAAAAGCCAAGCCGGCCGCTAAAAAGAAGTCGGATTAAAGAAAGAGAATAGATTATGGGACAAAAAGTTCATCCATTTGGATTTCGTGTTGCGGTCAATCGTAATTGGCGTTCGATGTGGTATGCCAATAAGAAGGATTTTCCGCTCTACGTTAATGAAGACTATCGGATCCGCCAATTTTTGAAGAAACGTCTGGCTACAGCTGCCGTCTCTAAAGTTTTGATTGAGCGCGCTTCCAGTCGTTTGCGTGTTAATATTTTCACGGCTCGCCCCGGTGTCGTTATTGGAAGAAAAGCATCGGAATTGGATAAGATCAAAGAAGAGATTCGCGAAATTGCACCAAGCCGGGACGTTTTGGTCGATGTTAAAGAAATCAAGAATCCAGAACTGGATGCACAGCTAGTTGCAGAAAATATTTCACTCCAACTAGAGCGCCGTATTTCATTCCGCCGAGCGATGAAAAAGGCAATTCAGACAACTATGGATTTTGGAGCACTGGGAATTCGTATCCGCTGTGCCGGTCGTCTACAAGGTGCTGAGATTGCACGGTCCGAGGAGTATCGTGAAGGAAAAGTTCCCTTGCACACGCTTCGAGCCAACGTCGATTACGGCACGGCAGAAGCCCATACCACCGCAGGAGTTATTGGGGTGAAAGTTTGGATTTGTTTGAAGGAGGATGTAGCTAAGCCAACTACATAATGAGATATGCCATTATTACCAAAACGAGTTAAACATCGTAAACAGCAGCGTGGATCCCGCGCCGGAAATGCGAAACGGGGAACGACCCTGGCATTCGGTTCTTATGGATTACAGGCTCTGGATCGTGGTTGGATTACAAACACACAGATTGAGGCGTGCCGTATTGCGATTAACCGCCACATGAAACGTAAGGGTAAACTTTGGATTCGAATTTTCCCTGATAAACCGGTTTCAAAACGCCCACCTGAAACCCGGATGGGTAAAGGTAAATCCAACCCAGAGTATTGGGTGGCTGTTATCCGCCCTGGGCGGATGTTATTCGAAGTGGATGGATTATCGGAAACGATTGCCCGGGAGGCAATCCGATTAGCAGCAACGAAGCTGCCAATCCGCACCCGATTTATTACACGTGAAAGGAAACTGGTAGCATGAAGACTGAAGAGATCCGTGGAATGAGTGATGCAGATTTAGGCACAAAGGTTCAAGACCTGCAGCACGAACGCCTAAATCTAAAGATTCAACAGCAGAGTGGGCAGCTTGAGCGGCCCAGTCGGTTGAAAGAAATCCGCAAAAGTCTCGCGCGTATTCAAACGGTTATGACCGAACGCCGATTAACTGCTGCACAGGAAAATACTAAATAAAAACTTAATTGTTGCATATGAGTGAGTCTTCTGTAGAAACATCAGCCCCTTCGGCGGCGAAGGAACGTATTGGCACTGTTGTATCCGACAAGTCGGAGAAAACAATCGTGGTGGAAGTCACCCGCCGAGTTCCCCACCCGCTTTATAAAAAGATTATTAAAAAGTCTAAGCGCTATCACGCACACGACGAAGAAGGGAAAGCCCAGGTGGGCGATCGTGTCAGCATTGTTGAAAGTCGCCCGATTAGCCGGCTCAAACGCTGGCGCTTAAAAGAAATTTTGAAACATTAAGGTTACGATTATGATTCAGTTGAGATCATGGCTCGATGTAGCTGACAACACCGGTGCTCGCCGTGCCCAAATGATAGGGGTTATTGGTAAGCGCTCGAAAGCCGCCCAAATCGGTGATGTGATTACAGCGCATATTAAAGAGGCTGCTCCCGATGGGACAGTTAAGAAAAGCGATGTAGTGCGCGCTGTTGTGGTTCGCACAGCTGCTCCGATTCGTCGTCCAGACGGATCGATTCTGCGGTTTGACAACAATGCAATCGTCGTGATTGATAAAGATAAGAATCCGCGGGGAACACGTATTTTTGGACCTGTTGCTCGTGAACTTCGTGATAAGAGCTTCATGAAAATTATTTCTTTGGCCCCGGAGGTACTATGAGCACATTGACATTACCCAGAAAATTTCACGTTAAGCGTAATGATGAAGTCGAAGTGATCAGCGGTGTCCACAAAGGACAATCGGGTAAAGTGCTGCAAGTTCTTCGCAAGAAAGGCCGCGTCATTGTAGAAGGTGTTAATGTTCGCAAAAAAGCGATCCGACCAACCCAAGACAATCCGCAAGGAGGATTTGAGGAAAAAGAAACGTCTCTTCATATCTCGAATGTTAAATTGGTCAAAGCACCTGAAAAGGCCCCGAAGAAAAAAGCGGCGGCTAAGAAGAAATCTAAATAATCGAATTAAGAGTCATGGATGTTACTAACTTAAAGAAAGATTATCAGGAACGTATTGTTCCGGCCATGTTTAAGAACCGTGGCTATGCCAACGTGAATCAAGTTCCCAAGATCGAAAAAGTAGTTGTTAACTGCTGCGTTGGATCGGCAAATGATCGAAAAGCGGCACTTGAAGATGCAATGCGAGACATCTCCACAATCACCGGCCAAAAACCTGCCGTGACCCGAGCTAAGCAAAGTATTTCAAATTTCAAGCTGAGAGAAGATATGGAGATTGGGTGCAAAGTTACTTTGAGAGGTGCTCAAATGTATGACTTTCTCATGCGGCTCATCTGTATTGCTTTGCCCAGCATACGAGATTTTCGTGGAATCTCTCCTAAGGCCTTTGATGGAAGAGGAGCTTATACCTTGGGAATTAAAGATCACAGTATCTTCCCAGAATTAGAATTAGATAAAATCAAACGCACCCTTGGGATGGATATTACGATCGTCACCAGCGGCAAATCGAAAGAAGAAACTCGTGAGCTGTTAGATCTGTTTGGGATGCCATTCTCAGACAAGAAGGTACAACCTGCGGCAGCAAATTAAACGAGGAATAGAACAATGGCCAAGAAATCCTGGATAGCTAAACAAAAACGCAAACCAAAATTCTCATCGAGAGGCTACAACCGCTGCAGCATCAGTGGTCGTCGCCGTGCCTATCTACGCAAATTCGGAATCAGCCGAATTCAATTCCGTGAGATGGCCTTACGAGGAGAGATTCCCGGGGTAACCAAGGCAAGTTGGTAATTGAGGTAAGTTACTATGCAATCAGATCCTTTAGCAGATTTTTTAACACAAATTCGGAATGCAAATGCCGTCTCAAAGGCAGATGTTAGAACTCCGTATTCTCGATTGAAAAGCGATGTTGCGGACATCCTAAAGAAAGAAGGTTTTATCCAAGACTTCGAGCTTGAAAAGGAAGACGGTAAACAGCGTCTCCACGTCACAATGAAGATCGATGGAGCGGTAAAGCCTATTCGCGGAATTAAGAAGATTTCGAAGCCTGGTCTCCGCCACTATGTAGGCACTCGTGAAATTCCCAAAGTTCTCGGAGGACTTGGGTTCGCCATTATTTCCACCTCGAAAGGCGTTATGACGGGTCAAGATGCACAGAAAGAAAACATTGGAGGCGAGGTGCTCCTCTACGTTTGGTAAAAGCCATGTCACGTATCGGAAATAAATGTATTGAAATCCCAGATAAGATCAAAATTTCGATCGATGGGAATGAAATAAAAGTTGAGGGTCCTAAGGGAACACTTTCGCATACCATGTCGGCGCGCGTGGACGCAAAGCTTGAGGACGGTCAGCTATCCTTCTCCCGTAAAAGTAATACTCCTAAGGACAAGGCATTTCATGGCCTAACCCGTAGTCTCGTCAATAATATGGTTCTTGGAACCTCTCAAGGGTTCAAAAAAACTCTCATTATTAACGGCGTCGGTTTTAAAGCTGCTGTAAAAGGCAAAGTTCTTGAGCTAAGCCTAGGCTATTCACATCCGGTAAACTACCCGATCCCTGAAGACGTTCAGGTTAAAGTGGAAGATAATTTAAAGGTCACTGTCGAAGGAATTGATAAACAAAGAGTGGGGGCGGTCGCTGCTGATATTCGTGCCTACTATCCTCCTGAACCATATAAAGGTAAAGGCGTTCGTTATGACGATGAAGTAATTCGTCGTAAGGAAGGAAAAACGGCTCAAGGTAAATAACTAATTTGAGAAATTGATATGAAAGCTTCTAAGAAAAACCGCTCGAATCAACGGCAACGTTTGCATCGCCGTATTCGCCGCAAAGTTCAAGGAGATGGAGATCGACTCCGTTTGAGCGTTTGCTTTACAGGACAACACATTTACGCCCAGTTGATTGATGACGTGGCTCAAAAAACAATTGTAGGCGTTGCTTCAACGGAAAAAGGTTTATCCGGTAAGAAACTATTGCCCAATGTTGAAGGTGCAAAAGAAATTGGGAAACTGCTTGCTGAACGAGCAAAATCCAAAAAAATTGAGAGCGTTGTTTTCGATCGTGGTGGATTTCGATACCACGGAAAAGTTAAAGCCCTAGCCGACGCTGCTCGCGAGGGCGGACTCAACTTCTAATTACTACTATGTCAGAAGAAACAAAAAAAACCGAACAGACCGCGACTGCTCCTGAGGCGCAGTCAACTGCTGTCAAAGAAAAACCGGCTCCATCAGGAAAGGCTCCTGGCAGAGAGTTTGGAAGACCAGGCGGACGCAATCCACGGGATGGCGGCCAACGTAAGGGACACCAGGATCGTCGGGAAGATGATGGAATCATGGAAAAAGTTCTGTTCATCAACCGCTGTGCGAAAGTAGTTAAAGGAGGGCGACGTTTTAGTTTCAGTGCGCTTGTTGTTGTCGGTGACGGTCAAGGAAAAGTCGGTATAGGTTTTGGAAAAGCGAATGAAGTTGCCGAAAGTATTCGCAAGGCCAACGATCTGGGGCGCAAAGTTATGGAGTCTGTTAACCTAGAAAATACTACGATTCCTCACGAAGTCATTGGGGAATTTGGAGGTAGTCGAGTTCTGATGCGGCCGGCAGCTCCTGGAACTGGATTGATTGCAGGTGGTGGGGTTCGGGCAGTTGCTGAAGCTGCTGGAGTCAAGGATTTGCTTGCAAAGTCCCTTGGTTCCTCAAATCCATCGAATGTCGCCAAAGCGGCTCTCGAAGGATTGAAACAACTTGCTCACAAAGAAGAAATCTTACAAGCACGAGGAAAGTAAGGTCCTCTAGGGAGAAAAAATTATGCAACTTCATGATGTCAAACCTCGCCCAGGAGCAAAGCACTCACGCAAACGGCTTGGTTGTGGAGAAAGTTCAGGACACGGTAAAACCAGCGGTAAGGGAAACAAAGGTCAGAAGTCCCGCTCTGGTGGAGGTGTGCGTGATGGTTTTGAAGGTGGACAGATGCCCATCTATCGGCGCTTACCAAAGCGTGGCTTCAATAACAAAGCGTTTCGAACATTCTACGCACCGGTTAACGTGAGTGCACTTAATGTCTTCAACGATGGCGACACCGTGGATGCCAAGGCGCTTCGAGAAAAAGGAATCGTTAATGGAAATTGGGATGGTATCAAGCTCCTCGCCCAAGGAGAATTAACCAAGAAAGTTTCCATCAAGGTTGATGCTGCGAGTAAGGCTGCCACAGAAAAAGTTGAAAAAGCAGGCGGAACATTAGAATTGGCCAGTGAATAACTGAATTCGTCTAGGGGATAGAGCACGCCATGTTTTCTGCATTTGTTAACTGTTTTAAGATACCCGAGTTACGTCAGCGTATTCTATTTACGTTGTCACTTCTCGTCGTTGTCCGCTTAGGAGCGGCGATTCCAGTTCCAGGTATTAATGCAGAAGTTCTAGAGCAATATTTTGCAGTCGTCGTCAATCAGCAGGCGCAAGGGAACATCTTCACGATGTTTAATTTGTTTAGTGGAGGAGCGTTTAGTAACTGTGCGATTTTTTCACTGACGATTATGCCCTATATCAGTGCCAGCATTATTATGCAGCTGGCGACGGGTGTTATTCCCAGTTTGGGGAAGCTTTCTCGCGAAGAAGGGGGAAGACAGAAAATTACCCAATTTACTCGAATCGGAACCCTTCTGCTTTGCTTGGTTCAAGGATCATTTCTAGCCTTGGCCTTCTTGAACCCTCAGGAACTATTTCCTGGAATTCAACAGGTTACGGCAGAACTAGGGCCTTTGGTGCCCGATGAAGGTCCGCTCTTTATTTTTACTACGATCATCACACTGACTGCAGGAACCATGTTGATGATGTGGTTGGGTGAGCAAATTACTGATCGCGGTATTGGGAATGGAATATCCCTGGTCATTACAGTGGGGATTGTCGCCGAGTTACCTGCTGCTTTAGTTGCCGGTTGGAGAGTATTTAATCCGCCTGCTGGAGCCGCGGGTCAAGCAATCAGCCCGGTGGTTATTGTGCTTCTCATTGCATTTTTGTTTGCTGTTGTTGCCGGTGCCATTGCGATTACGCAAGCTATGCGTAAGGTGCCCGTTCAGTATGCGAGGCAAGTGCGCGGTAATAAGGTTTACGGAGGACAAAGTTCCTACCTCCCTTTGAAGGTTAACTACGCTGGGGTGATGCCGATCATCTTCGCTAGCATGATCTTCGTATTTATTGGGACGATGACTTCATTTGTTTTCCGAAATTCGGAGATCGCAAGTCGCTTTGTTTCGGCCATTAATGATGGTCTCCTTTATTACCTTGTTTACGGCGGTTTGGTATTCTTTTTCTCTTACTTTTGGGTGGCGATGGTTTTCAATCCGACTCAGATCTCCGAGGATATGAAGCGCAATGGGGGATTCATCCCAGGCGTTCGACCTGGCGAACCGACAGCCCGCTTCCTCGACGGAGCGATGACTCGACTGACCTTTTCAGGAGCTTCATTTTTAACAATTCTGGCAGTTCTACCGATGTTGGTGAGCCGAATTCTTCAGGTGCCAATGATCACTTCTCAGTTTTTTGGTGGAACAGGTTTGCTGATCATCGTGGGTGTTATGTTGGATACGATGCGGCAAATGGAGACCCATTTATTACAGCGCCACTATGATGGATTCCTAAAGAAAGGAAAGATCCGGGGACGATCATCTGTCGGGGGTGCCGCTCGGGCAGGAGATGCCTCTGTATCAAGCGATCGTATGGTTTGGTTAATTGCTTTGATTGCAGCCATTATAATTGGGGGGGTGGTTGCAGGTTTGATTCGCTCTGGTAACTAGCGCGAATCGGGTTGAGCCCAGAATGCAGAAACAAGAACCCTTTATTAAGATGCCGGCTTCGGTAGTTGGAGAAGTCTCCAAGAACCGGATTCGAGTGGAATTAGAGAATGGGCAACGTTTGGTTGCCGGAATTTCAGGAAAAGTGCGGCTTGGCTTCACAAGAGTCTTGCCAGGTGACAAAGTATTGGTAGAGTTCTCGCCCTACGATTTGTCGAAAGCACGTATAATTGAGATGTTAGAGGAACAAAATTATGAAAGTTAAAGCGTCCGTACGCAGAAGAACATCGAACTGCCAGGTGATCCGCCGCCGCGGCAAAGTTTACGTTATTAACAAAAAAGACCCTCGTTTGAAGCAGAGACAAGGATAAAGACATGCCACGTATTTTAGGAGTAGATATCCCCGGAAATAAGAGACTCGAGGCCTCTTTGCAGTATATGTATGGAATCGGCGCTACCCGGGCGAAAGATATTTTAGATGAAGCCGAACTCGATCCCAATATGCGGGCTCACGAGCTGAACGACCAGCAAGTAAACCTGATTTTAAAAATCATTCAAAATCGTGGCTATCTAATCGAAGGAGATCTTCGACGGGATATTCAGCAGAATTTAAAGCGTCTGCAAGCCATCAATTGTTACCGGGGAATTCGCCACAAGAAAGGCTTGCCAGTTCGCGGGCAACGCACATCGACAAATTCCCGAACGCGCAAAGGTCCGAAACGG
>JBCCKK010000098.1:0-11039 GCA_039027395.1 Verrucomicrobiota bacterium
GAAAATCAAAACTTTCTGCGGGAAAAAGCATGGTTCGTGCGTAAGTTTAAACAGATGAATAGCAGAGAACGCACCTTGATCGTCGAAAAAGTAGCCTCCTTTGCTGATCAAGCTCAAGTCGAGTATTACAAAGCAAAAAGCCTACGCGCGCCAGCTTGAGTATTCTTTGTTTGTGTTGAAAAAATAAAGTCGTTTTCAGACCCAAACTAGAAGGCATTGGCAGCTTCTAATCGAGTCATCCCAGCTTTAAGAAGCTCTTGCTCTTGAGGCAGAAGATTGGCCTGCTTCGCCAACGTCGCATAGCCTGCTAAATCACTTGTTAATTCTTTTTGTTCTGACATCACGATTAAATAGTAGGCAGCAACCTCTGGCTGCATTCTCTGTTCTTGCGGAATTTCTTCCATCAAGTCGCGCGCTTTTTCCAATTCACCATTTTTAAAGCAAGCCAGTGCGTAGGTCGTTCTCAGCGCCAGAGCCTCGGGGTGTTTCTTATAGTTTTGCTCTGCACGCTTCAGCTGTTCATTTACGTTAAGATTAAGAAGCATTGCATACATCGAGTAATTGTTAATGACTAGCGGATCATTTGGACGTAGGGCCAAGACGTGACCTGTTAAACCAAACAGCCGAATCAGATCTTTCTGCCCATCTGCCTCTTTCAAGGCAGGAATGAGTTGGTTGATAGGCAAAAGAACAGAACGCGCACTTTCTTTCCAAAGCGTAATTCTATGCTCATTCCATCCCCAGCGCTTTGCGTTATAATCAAAAAGAAAAACAAGTTGAGGCGAACGCCTTGCAAATGAAATGAGTTCGCGAACCAGGTGAACATTTGCATCTGCATCTGAGAACCGACGCGTTGCTTCAATAAGATAAAGAAGTCGAACGAATTCTGATTGATCCCATTTCTGGCGAAGCACTTGATCATAGATCGTCTCCCATCGGCCTAATGCCTCCCACATGATAATCTGAGCCTTAAACTTAGGAACTGAATCAGGTGCCTGAGAGAAATAGCGGGTTAACCAATCTTCCGCATCAGCCAATTTCCCCTGCGTTAACAGAAACTGCACGAATCCCCGAATCGTTTCAGGATCTTCATTCAAGAGTGAAACAAGCAAATCGTTTTGATCAAGATCTGACTTCTCACTCAATAACTGAATAAGAAACAACCAACTTGCAGCGTCAAGACTATCAGGGCTCTTTCGTTGCAGCAGCAAGCCATGCTTCCGAGCTTCTGATAAGCGATTTTGATTAACGAGATACTGAATCCGAAGTAGCAAAGCATCTTCGAACAAATTGGCTTGGCCCTCGAATTGTTCGAGCAATTCCTCTCCGCGATGTCTTTCGCCTTCCGAAGGTTGTGATAAAAGTAGTTTAGCTAAGTTAAGCTTTAATCCATTGGGACAATTAGGCTTTGTCACATGCTGATTCAATATTTGAATCGCCTCAGCTCGCTTTTCTTCCTTGATTAGGATTCCCATTTCCAAATCAGCTAATTCGAATTCAGAAACATCGGGCAGCTTTCTAGCTGCCTCCAAGCAGATTCGCGCTTGGTCTAAATCCCCTTGAACTAAAAGATACTTGCCAAGGGTCAATCGAGGTTTTGGATTATTCGTGTCTAATTCTGCCCATTTACCAATCCATAGCATCGCAATAGGTGCATCCAGACGAAGCAACAGTTCCCCCATTTTTTGATTCGCTGCCATGGAATCAGGATTATTTGATAGGATCTGGTTCAGGAAAAAGAGCGCTTGATCATAACTCTTTGCTTCTTCGAGGCGATCAACTGTCGCAAGTAGTCTCCATTCCTTAAGTGTGGGGTAAATTAAATATCCTCCGACAGAAAGACCTATAAAAATCAGTAGGCTCAGAATGAAACAAACGATTTTAGAAGACGCTTTCATTTCAAGAACTTGTCTCCAGAAGGATTAAAATCGAAATGAGATCAGAATGCATCATCACGCATTAATAGACGGCGTCTGAGCATATTTCCAAAAATCAAACCACACATCAACGCAACAGCAACAAATCCCTCAACTTCGGGGACCACAGTGAAATTAATGTCATGTAAACCAATTCCTTGCACTCCAGGATTCGTTGGTGTCCCCCCATCCCCGATAAACGTAGGAGTGGAACTGTAGTTAAAACTAAACGAATTAATTTGGTCCGTCCCAAAATCGATTCCAAGATTACCAGCCGAAGATGTATTGGCAGATCCGCCATTTCCAAATACAAACGGTTGCCCTCCTAGATTAAAAGGCGCCACTTGGTGCGACGTTCCTGTTGTAAAATTACCGGTAAAGTTGGTTATTCCATCTGTTGCAGAAGCGAGAGAAATAATATCTCTAAATTGACCAAAGTTGAAATCAACATCAAACAACGTAAATGAAACATCCGTAACCGTTTGAGTAAACGCCACGGTCACGGTGATCAGCTGATTTCGGTTCCCAAAATCAACTCCAAGGTAAAGATTTTGGTTATTCGCACCTCCTCCCCCGGTGAAAACCGCATCACGAACCGGTGAAAACTGTCCTGATGATGAAAGATTGGTAAAAGCTCCGGTGGGTGGAGAGTTAGTTGTAAAATCTGGCGATACCGTGATTGTGATATCGTTGACACTGTCGCCATCTACATCATAACTATTTGTTAAGTCTCCCGAATTCCAAGCCACATTATTCCAGTCGAGCACTAAAGCGTTTCCTTGCGACGAAACGATCAAGAAGAGGCCTACCACAGTGGCGACCGATTTCAGTTTGAGACACTTTAGAAAAAAAGCCATTATTGTAGGAGATCTGGACTTAAGAGTTATTCCATTTTTTCTGTTTTCTTGGAAATATGAAAAATCCTAACCTCGAGGCGATGTCGTTGTCGTTCGCCCGTAGTTTCGCTCAATTTCCTCGAGACCTGTTGCCACTTCACGGGCCGGATCTTCGTATTCGAGCGGGGTAAACTGATCTAAACCTACTTTTCCTTCTTTAACCGCCAGAAAAGCTTCTCCATCTAATACCTGAAGCGCATAGAATGTTCCTCTGGGTTTAGCTATCCCTTTGGGCGTTTTAATACTGAACTCAATTTCTGCTTTCTTTTCTTCAGCAATCAGAACAACCATTCGCCCCTCTTCAATTCCCATCATTGCCGTCTGCTTTCCGCGGGAATCCACTTCAGTATTCAATTGAAGCACTTGTGCCTGAGAATCACTCTTCAATGTCACAGCCAACCCATTCAGCAAAGCGATTGTGATTTCTCCATTGGTTCCTGTTCGAAAACGAGTTCCAACGGAAATTCTGGCTCCAGAAGCCACACCTAAAAACTCACCATCCTCCGTTTCCTTTTCAACCTGACCAGAAACAGAAACAATCAATGCCTGGCCCTGGGCCCAACTTGAAGAAGCCAAGACCACCAGCAAAATGAATATTAAACAAAGTGGGTATAACCCGCGCATTTCTTACCAATAGGAGAAAATGACACCTAAGTGAAGTCTGGAATTAAACCGATTGTTAAATCCGGTGTCTACTAATTGGAATCCATAGTCCGCTCTTAGAGAAAAATATTTGTCATAGTTCACCCGAATTCCTGCCCCTGCCGAGGATAGCTCAACCCCCAAGTTTTCACCGACTAAGGCGGAGCGACTCGTCGCACGCCCATAATCCCAAAAACCTAAGAGTTGAATACGATCTTTTGGATCTGTGGCTCCAAACCACTCACTCACCGAAAACGCCGGCGTTCGAAATTCGAGATTGAAGAAGTATCCTTCATCTCCTCGAACTTCCGCTTCGGTATACCCTCGCACGGTGTTGTAGCCACCAAATGCTAATTGTTCATTCGCGATCAAGTTCGAATCCGAAAACTGCCACGTAAGCCTTCCGTGTAACTCAAAGTCCCAAGGAATAATCACCACTCGCTCTAAGAAAAGACTTAAGTAGCTGTAAGTTGGATCGGCTCCCGCTCGAAAGGCATTACCATTCGTCCCGCCCCCCGGAAGTAATGAATTGAATTCATCCGAACCGTTCAAACTCGTCCAATTCCCAAAACTATGAGTTGCCGTGACATCAAACCGAGTAAATCCGTAGGGGTCCTGAAGCAGGGCATCATAGGTCAACGTCCAGTTAAAAACTTCTATAAGCTGCCGATTTAGATTTTGAAAAGGCTCTTCTACATCAAGGACGTTCCCAATCTTCTTGAAAACAAATCCAGGAGTGATGGCATGCTTAAAATTCTTCTTATTGGGTGATGGCAAATCAAATCGATAGCTCGTACCAGTTTGAATCGTGTCGCCATTTAAGACTCGAAGAAGACCATCGCCAACAACCGCTCGATCGAGTTCCGCATCTTGCGCATTCGAGATAGTGAAGAATGAATTCCAAGTCTGCTCACGAGTTACGGGCACTTCATAAGTAATCGAATGTGACGTCAGAGTTTCAAAGTCGGCACTAGCTGTATATTGATAGCTGAGTGAGTGTTCTAGCCATAGAGCATTTCCCCAGTTGAATCCAAAAAGCCACCGCTCTTCACCCGTCAGATCATTTCCCGTATCTTCATAACCAGCATAAATCCGTACAGGAAGGCGATCTTGGGTTTTTAGAATTAGATCTGTTTGTCCTCTTTCCTCACCTGGCTCAAAAACCACATTAACCCGTCGAAACGGATTTCGATTTAGATAGCTCATATCCTCGATCAGAGGCTTAGATAAGATCAACTCAGCACGCTTCATTCGGATCTTGCTCGTAATTTGACGATCCGTGAACCAGATATTTTCCTCGGCTCGCACTTCTCCGAGGCGTCCTTCCAAAATTAAAATCTGCACCACACCGACAGTGATATCTTGCTCTCCGATATTAGGATCGACGACAGGCATTCCAAGGTCCCTGTAATATTGAACAATACCACGAACGAGCGCTTTGAGACGGTTCAGCGTTACCGGTTGGTCAATGAAAGGTGCTGTTAATTCTCTAAAGTCATCGGTGTCCAGAAGAGGAAGCCCCTCAATCACAACCCCTCTCACATCTTCACGCCCTTCTTTCAAAATGTCATCCGGATTGGACGTGAGATACAGTCCCTTTAGAGATTCAATTAGTTCTTCATCCCCTTCCGGAGCACGTTTTTCCTTTGGAGGTGGGGCAATTTCGGGCTCCTCCTGCTCTTCCCGTTCAAACTGGTACGGCCGGATACTATCGAATTTGGGAAGTAGATCGTCCGCAGGATTCCTGATTTGCCCGGAGATCGGGCGACATAAAAACACGCAGATCAAGAGTCCGACTGAACATAAACGTCCAAATCGCCACCATTTCGCCATAAACTGGGGCATAATCGTGCACAGACAGGTAGCCCTGCCCTCAATCCCATCAAATTGAGTGCACACCGGATTCATGCTCAGTACGTTGTTTAAAGGCGAATGAACGGGCTGTGAAGGCTAATCTCCCAAGCCACGCTATAGACGAGTAGCTGCCTCTTCTAACTGTTTCCGCTCGCGCTCGGCAAACATCCTTTCCAGGGCCTCGAATAGCAGATCAATGGGGATCACCACTGCTTTTCCTTCGGAATTCTCTAGATAGATCAATCCATTGGGCAAATCCGCTTCACGAATGTCTAAACCGCCATCCAAAAGTGAGCGCATGGCTCCTAAGAGGTCTTGCTTAGCCTCCGTATTCAACTCCTCCTTCAATTTTGCCAGCAACTCCTCAGAAACGTTGAGATCACCATCACCAATCTTAATAATTCCTAAATCAATTTCTCCCAAATCTTCTTCTAAGAATCCCTCTAAGAAGTCTTCAAGATCGTCATCAATACTGAATACGGGGAGATCGAAAACTACCGTGGGAATTTCAGGAACGGCTATGACAGGGGGGTCTACGGTAATTGGCGTTGTTACCGTCGAAACCTCACTTAAAAGAAGCCAGTTGTTAGACAGGTTATTAGGCGGAAGTGTCCGGTAGGTAGTATTGAACTGCTGAAAGTTAATTCCGATTCCACCCAAAGTCGTTCCCGCATCAGTGCTACTATAAATATAGTAATTTCCGGCTCCTGCTAGTGGGTTACCTCCTATCCCATTCGTAAATTCCCCTCCGGTGCTGGCGAGAATCACCAATCCACCATTAACAGCCCCATTCAGAGTAAAGTTACCTACAGACACCAATTCAACATTACCCACGCCTGTTACTCCATTAACTCCAAGAGCCCCACCTGCATTAAATGTAAATGCTCCTGTGCTTGAAGATGTGTCTAATGTGGTTACCGAGTTCGAGCTCGAAAGGTCCACTAATCCACCTGTTGTCATTACGCTAAATGTCGGGGCAGTAATTGTTCCACTCTGTGTCACATCTCCAGCGGATGTAAGAGCGAAATTCGTGGTAACAACACTCGCTGCAATATCCGTTGCATCTGCTTCATTGACCGTCGCATTCGCAGCGGTCACGGCAATCGTTCCAAATTGATTGTTGGCATTCATCAGCGTCGTATCCGCAGCGGCACTATCAAATATCGCATTTGCTGTCACCACCAACTCACTGGTTTGCGTTATGGCCCCACCTGTTCCTCCATTCGCATTCGTATCTACATTGAGGTCTCCTGCGGTATTCACTACTCCGGTAAACGCAACCGCACCTCCGGTATCGATATCAAAAATTCCTGTCGTGGTTGTCGATGCCCCAACATTCAAGGCATTGGCATCATCAAATTGAACGTTGGAAGCGGATGTTACAGTCAAGGTATCCACATCATTGTTTGTATTGGTCGCAACCAGTGAACCCCCTGTCCCCGCATTCACCGTCAAGTTCTGGCCTGCTCCGGCAATTTGTCCGGTGATCCGAATCTGTGCTCCCGTAGGTGACCCTCCATTATTGGTGGTGTCCAGAGTCGTCGCCCCATTCAACGTAGTGGCCCCAAAGATCATACTGTTACCTGCGGTTCGAACCGTTCCAATCACGTTGGTTACGGTTCCCCCAAACTGGTCATTATCCACCCCTCCCTGAAACGTTGCTATATCATCTGTGGCATCCCCGAATGTTACGGCAGCATTATTAAACGTCACCATACTGGTCGTGGTCACATCTTCATTGAAGACTACGGCATACCCCTCATTAAATGTGGTAATATCGCCCACCGTCACATCTCCCAGGAATGTTACAGTTCCGGTCGCCGTCACTTGGTTATTCTGCAAGGTCAAAGTAAAGCCCCCGCCTCCATCTGTCAGCGAAGCTACATTCAGCGCTGCTCCTCGGGTGCGAATAACACTGTTTGCCGTCATCGTAACTGCACCTAAATCCATTTGAGCGTTATCGGTAACCACTCGTCCCGCGATTGTTGTTCCTCCAGTAACCGCTGTCGTGTCTAATCCTGCTAAGAAATCAATTCTATCCGAAGCCTCATTTCCAATTGTGACACCGCCGGTATTGACGAAGTTTGTATCGGTCGCAATCTCAGAATTATCTCCATTCAGTGCCACCGAATAGCCCTGCGCATTGGTTGTGAGGGTATCGATCGTTACGACACCATTTAATGTAACATCACCGGTTCCCCCATTGTTTTGCAGATTCAAAGCAAAACTGTTGGCCCCATCTGTGACGTCGTTGGTCACAATTGTTCCTGTTCCGCTATCCAAATCCAAATTTGCACCCATCGTCACGGTACCGGTGTAACTCTGATTTCCTGCCGTTCGAATATCTCCTCCATTTGCCGCTGTAGCACCAGATACGCTAAATGAAGCTAGGCGATCTGTTACACCAACCGTGTTTGCAAATGACACATCTCCAGTAATTGTAAGAGCGCGATTCATTCCCGTATCGCTATTTACCGTATTGCCAAAAGCGACAGTTGAGCCAGTTAAAGTTGTATCCGAGCTAATCGTCGTAGCTCCAGTATATGTTTGTGTTCCCGTTGTGGTTACTGCAGTCGTGTTAACATCAGTAGTTCCACTCACACCGATACTCGTTACGCTCGTTGTGCCGCCTACAATTCCATTAAACACTGCATTTCCGGTGATCCCCAGCGTTTGACCACCATCCACCGTATTTCCAAAAGTTATCGTACCCCCGGTCAACGTCGTGTTCGATCCAAGTGTGGTGGCCCCATTGTACGTTTGTGTTCCAGTCGTTGTAATTCCAGTAGTATTAATTGCCGATGTCCCAGTCACATTAATACTGGTCAATGCCGTTCCACCTCCAACGATTCCACCAAAAACTCCGTTTCCAGTTACGGTCAATGCATTACCCCCATCAATCGTATCATTAAAATTAACTGAAGTTCCGGTTACATTCACCGCAGTCCCTAAGGCAACTTCATCATTAAACGTCACCGTTCCTCCCGCAAAGGAAACATTACCATTGAGGTTCGTTATGTCTGCCCCCACATTCGGAGCTCCTGTGGTTACGGTAAAATTAGTTGTTCCACTCGTGTTGCTCGCGCTTGTAATATTAACCGTATCATCACCATCGACGTTTGAGGTATCGATAACCACATTTGTGTTATCGTAAAGGGCCACTGATTGAATAGCAGTTCCTCCGGTTGTTCCACTCACTACCAGAGCATTCGTTGCCATTCCGTTTAAAAAGTCATTTCCATCCACCACCGTCAGAATATCGTCTCCCCCTCCTGGTGAAACCGTCGCCGTCAGCATGGCCGTCACATCTAAGGCTTCTAATCCCGTAAAATCAATATCAACACCATTGAGAGCTACCGTTCCATTCCCCGCTGTTGTCGCATCGGGTGTATATACAGCTGTGTCATCGGTTCCATCTCCAACTACTCGAAGCCCGTCACCCGTTCCCGATGTTGGATCACCTCCGTTATATGTGATACCATTAGTTAACATTGCTCCACCACCCGAAGCATCGACAGTCACCGTATCGGATCCGGTACCGGCATCAAATTGAAAGCTCGTTCCTCCATCAATTTGACCCGAAATACCCCCGGTAAAGGCGTATTGAATACTGTCACCGTCCACGGTTGTCAGCGTTAGGTTATCGTCACCCGCACTTCCGGCGAGCGTGCTTAGTCCTGCAACATTTGTCAGGTTCAGTGATTCAAAATTCGAGAAGCTAATTTGGTTAGCCCCAGATCCAATCGTGGTCGATGAAAATGAAGCAGCGCCACTCTGTGCATCAAAGATTAAGGTGTCTCCGGGTGTTGTCGTCGGGTCACTTCCATTCAAGGTTCGCGTGGATCCGGTCAAGGCTTGGACGGTGACGGTGTCCGCAGCCGTCGTTCCAGTGAAGTTTTCTAGGTTCGTAATTGTTCCAGTAACTGAACCGAATCCCGTAACCGCTCCGGCACTAGTCATCGTAATCGTCACTCCAGTCGTTAACGCACTGAGATCGAGAGTATCGGAACCACCAGCACCATTAATTGAGCCACTCAGAGAGCTACCTGTGCCAAAAACAAAACTATCAGCTAAGGAATCCCCCGTTAGACCACCAAAGCTAGTATAGGTCACCAGGGTTGCAGGCACCGTCGTCGTCAACGTCCCACCATCGGCACTGGTAATATTGAAGATCGAAGCAGCACCTGTTCCATTCACCAGGGTATTCGCTCCGGTCGTTCCTCCATCAATAGTCTCAATTCCGGTAAAGGCGTTGATCACATTCGCGGCACCGTCGGTAGAAGATCCAGCTCCGGTTCCAGTAATGGTCACGACATCTGTATCCGTCGACAGGTTAATGACATCAGTTGAACCGGTTCCGCCATCAATCGTTCCACTGATCGTGCCCGCCGTTCCAAATGTAAAGGTATCCACAATGGCATTGGCGCCTGTCAGATTTTCAAAGCTGCTATAGGTGATCAATGTTGCCGGCACCGCTGTTGTCAAGGTTCCGGAATTCGCTCCGGTCACGTTAAAGATCGAGGCAGCACCCGTTCCGTTCACCAGGGTATTCGCTCCGGTCGTTCCTCCATCGACACTTTCGATTCCTGTAAACGCATTGATCACATTCGCGGCGACTCCATCCACGACCGAACCTGCTCCGGTTCCGGTGATGGTCACCACATCCACATCCGTCGATAGATTGATTACATCTGTTGAACCCGTTCCCCCATCAATGGTGCCACTAATCGTGCCCGCCGTTCCGAACGTAAAGGTATCCAGGACAGCCGCTGCTCCGGTCAAATTAGCAAACTGACTAAATGCTACCGCGGTATTGGTCAACGTTCCGGAATCCGCTCCGGTCACATTGAAGACTTCTGCTGATCCACTGCCGTTTACCAGTGTATTGGCACCGGTAGCACCCCCGTCGATACTTTCGATTCCGGTAAATGCATTGATCACATTCGCGGCAGCTCCATCCACGACTGAACCCGCTCCGGATCCGGTCATGGTCACCACATCCACATCCGTCGATAAATTAATGGCATCCGTTGTACCCGCGCCACCGGTTACCGTACCGCTGATGGTGCCTGCCACAGTAAAGGCAAAAGTATCATTCAGGTTACCTCCCGTCAGGCTTTCCAGATTGGTAAAGTCAATCACACCCAGATCCCCTGCATCGGCACCCGTAATGTTGAAGGTGTTGATCTGATTAAAGCCGACTAACGTGTCCGCTGTCGTTTGACCCAGACCATCCAGATTCACATCTTCACTGTTGGCATCGTAGACCACCGAGTGGTTGCCATCAGAAATCGTTGTGGCTGCGGTCAGGGTAAAGGTGTCATCCCCGGTCGTCCCAGTCAGATTGATGGTGTCAGCTCCTCCCGCTGCCGCTTCGGTAATCGTCGTCGTGATCGCATTGCCACTGAAAGTAACATTATAGGTATCATTTCCTCCATTGCCTTGCAGAGTAGAACTTACCGTCGTGGAACCGGTCAAGTCATCGCCCGCGCTACCTCCCAGCACCGTTTCCACATTACTGATGCCACCCGTCACATTGGTCGCCGTGCCTGTATTAAGATTCACCGTCACTGCCGTAGTATAAGCGCTGTAGTCCAGCACATCAGTTCCGGTTCCTCCGTCAATTGCTCCAGTAACCCCTAGTCCGTTACTAAAGACAAATTGACCCATGCGCAGGAGCGAAAATCCACAGGAGAATGACAAAAAACGTGACATTATTTGTCATGTGACA
>JBCCKK010000099.1:0-11012 GCA_039027395.1 Verrucomicrobiota bacterium
TATAGATATTTATAGAGAAACAATGATAGATAGAAGTAACTAGAGCATTGATTAGAGGGGTAAATCTAAAGATAGTAGAATTACTCAAAAAATGTTAGTTGCTGTGAAAAATAAATGAATTATATTGAAATTAAATTATCGTTGATTGTAACGGTGAACCGAGAAAAAGAGCATGGGGTCCAGAATTTTAGCCATTGATGATAGCCTGACTGTCCGCAAAATGATGGAAATCGTTTTAGGTGCCGAAGGTTATGATGTTTGCACGGCAAAAGACGGAGCTGAGGGCTATGAATTATTAAGCACGAATCCTGATTTAATTCTTCTCGACTATATGCTACCAGACATGAGAGGGAGTGTTTTTTGTGAGAAATTGATTCGCAATCCTGACACCTCAAGTATCCCGGTGTTGCTCGTCAGTGGCAAAGGGAATGAGATCAAGGAGGTTTATCAGAACTTTTCAAACATCGTCGATTATCTGAGTAAGCCTGTGGCCCCCAACGTTTTGAAAGCGGTTGTTGCGCAATCACTTAAGCAGCGGGGTGTTAGCGAAAAATCAGAGGTTTCTTCTAAAGACGAGAGCGAATCACCTGAAAAATTACCAACTCCTTATTTCCAGATCCCCGCTAAACTGCTTGGTCTTTTACATATTGTTTCCTTCCTGACCGAGGAACGAAGCAAAGGAAAGCTCACTATTACCATGGATGATGAAGAGGTAGTTGTTTTCTATGATTCAGGTGAGATTGATCTAATCGTCTCCAATAATCCTGAGAAATACTGCAAAGGGGCTTCATTTGACTTTGCCGCAGCACCGCGAGAGGTCATTTCGAAAGCAATCGCTAAGCAGAAGAACCAGCTGATCCCTTTTTACATAACGCTTCACAAGGAAGGTATCATAAAGGATCAAGACGAACTCAAACGCTGCCTTCGTGATGCTGGGAGAAGGACGTTTCTGCGGGCTTCATCCGATAAGAGGGCTACGATTCGGTTCGAATCGTTTGATGTTCTGCCCGATATGGTTCGGGATAACGTTGTCTCTGAATCGATTATTAATCTGCTTCTTTTAGATTGCCGAACTAACCATGACTCCGATACGGCTCGAGCAATCAAACGAAATTCGCGTTTTCCAGTCAAACGGCATGAGCATTTTGACTACTACGTTGATATTCTAGATCTTAAGGACGAGGAGCAAAAAGTGGTCGAATTAGTGGACGACTTCCGAAGTGTGAAGGAGATTTCAAACTCGCTGAATCAATCCGAAGAAAATGTAAGTCGGATTCTGTCCCCGTTTAAACAGCTCGGAATCGTTCGCTTTTAAGGTGTGTATGGATTCCGTCTTACTTTTTTCTCAACTCAACAAACTACCGAAAAAATACAACCGGAGAACTACCAATGGCTAAATTAGTAATCATAGATGACCTGGATACTGAAATCGAATTAATGAAAATGGCTCTTGCCCCTGGAGGCTATGACATTCACACGGCTGCTGATGCGGAAACAGGAATTGATTTGGTCAAAAAAGAAAGTCCAGATGCCATTTTATTGGACGTTGTTCTACCGGGTATGGATGGATTTGCTGCCTGCCGCAAATTGAAAAAAGAGGATAGCACTAAAAATATTCCGGTCATATTGATCAGTTCGAAGTCTGAGGAAAGTGACAAATTTTGGGGTTTGAAACAGGGTGCGTCCGATTATGTATTCAAACCGTTTGATGGGGACGCACTCCTGAACACAGTCAAACAGTATGCTAACTAGGAAAGCTTAGAGCACGGAAGCGATAGAAACCTCAGGCCATGCAAATGGCCGACTAAATTAAATGTCCGAAGAGCACGTAAATGGGGCGAATGGGGAAGTCGAGGTCGGGAATTTCGAGACCCGGTCTTATGCTGAAGAATTTGTGGTCTTTGCCCGTGATTCCCGATTTTTTGCGATGTCCACCGAGGTGGTAAGTGAGGTTATTGAATGGAGACAGCCGACGCGAGTTCCTCAATCACCTGCGATTCTCACAGGCGTGCTGAATCTTAGGGGTCAAATGTTATCAGTTATTGCTTGTGATTCATTATTGGGAGGAACTGAGAGCCAAGCTACGGAAAAGGACGCTATCCTGGTGACTCGATATGAAAGCACATTGCTTGGACTCATTGTAGATCGGGTGCAGGAAGTCTCACAGATTCCAACATCTGATGTGCATTCAAACCCTCTCGAAGTTGCCCGCCCTCATTATCGAGGTTTGTGGCATAACCCGAGTCGAAATGCTCTCGTCACCATTTTGGATGGGAGACGCCTCATCGAAGAAGCTTTCAGTGCCTTTGCTCAAGAATCAAAAAACCGAGAAATTAATGTGCCAACGATAGGAGAATCACCATGAACCAACTACAATCAACCATTCAACGCGGCTTAAGTGGGTTAGACGCCCTTCTGGGAAGACAGGAAGGTCAAGAACGCGTTAACCCGATACCGGTCTACACCATTCTGGCATTCGCACTCTTGCTGGCGGTTGGGGCAGCGCTTTACGCTCTGAACGATTTCCGGAAGGCGGTTCAGATCTTTTCAGATTTGATCCAGATTGAGATTCGAGAAGCCGAGTTGGCTCGTGAAATCGAGTTAGCGACGGAGTTGCAGGTGGTGGAGTTCAAAAACATTCTTTTGCGGGGACAAGATTCTTCAGCGTTCCAAGAACACAGCGAGGCCTTCGAAAAAGACGTGGATTTGGTGAACGCGGAAATTCGAGAATTCGAATCACTTTTGCAAAGACGGTCTCTCCAAGACGTCGAAAAAGTCTCCGGTCAGTTGAACCAATTTAAAGTGGCACACGCGGACATGACAGAACGGTTCCGCGATGCAATGCGGACGTTTCAGGAACAAATTACCTACGATCCTGGAATTGTAACGCAGGTCGATTTAGAGACTAAAGGAATTGATAAACCCGTTATCGCGATCATGGCACAGGTTGCAAAAGACTTGGATAATTTAGCTGCGGAAGAAATTAAACGCGAAAAAGCCATTGCGGCTCGGGATACCGTGATTACTACGGGGGTGATTATCGCAGTCGTTATTGTGGCGATCCTCCTCTATGGATTGCTGGTTCGATTTTTCTCGATGTTCAACGAAGTATTGGGTGAACAAGCAAGATCCCGGAGAGATGCAGAAGAGCGCAACCGATCCATGCAGAAGGATTTGCAACGTCTTCTAGTTTCAGTTGCCGATGCGTCGGATGGTGATTTGACCGTTCGAGTCCGGGTGACGGAGGGTATTTTTGGTAACGTTGCCGATGCGTTCAACCTCTTGCTTGAGCAGATTGGAGAACTGCTAGAAGACGTGGTTTCGGCGGCTTCTCGGGTAAACAACTCAGCAGTTAAGATCACGGCTTCTACGGAACAAATGGCCTCAGGGTCAGGTCGTCAGGTGTCTGAGATCGTAAATACAACCTCAGCGCTTCAGGAAATGTCTGCAAACATTGAGTCGGTGTCTGACAACGCAGAAACGGCGAACGAAGCAACACAGAAATCACTAGAGGCTGCAAAACAAGGGCAGAACTCGGTGACGGAAGTTGTGCAGGGGATGGAGCGGATTCGGGAATCGGCTCAGTCCGGGGCCAAAAAGATTAAGCGTTTGGGTGAGAGTTCCATGAAAATTAGCACGATTGCGAACACGATTGAAAACATCTCGGCCCAGACGGACATGCTAGCGTTGAACGCCGCGATTGAGGCTGCCCGGGCTGGGGAACACGGACGTGGTTTTTCAGTGGTTGCTGCAGAAGTTCGGAAGCTGGCGGAACGGACGGCAGATTCGACGAAAGAGATTGAGCAGTTGATTTCAGGGATTCAGGTTGAAATCAATGAGGCGGTGACATCCATGGAACGGCAAACGAGTGAGGTTGAGGAGGAGGCCAAGGTGGTAGCAGCCGCGGGTAGTCAGCTTGTAGAAATTGAGCGAACGGCGAATCAGTCAGCGGAACTTGTGAGCGATATTAGTGTGGCGGCAAAGCAGCAGGTGCGCGGTGCAGCAAGCGTTGTGGAAGCAATGCAATCGGTGTCGGATATTGCTGAGCAAGCCCAGTCGGGATCTTCGGAAACACTTTTGGGAACACAGGAATTGACGGACCTATCGCAAGCTCTGAATAAACAGCTGGATACATTTACTCTTTCCACCAATGGAAATGGGCATTCCAATTAAGATAAAACGGCAGGTTAACAAAAGAATTTGAAACCATGATTCTGGAAACGCCAGTGGCGGACACTAACTACCCTTTCCTACTAAGAGAGGACCACGTTCGTCAAGTTGCTAAGTTTCTGGAAGGCCGTTTTGGGATCAATCCATTCACAGGAGGCAATCGTCTCCGGATCGTTGTAGAAAATCAACTAGCGGAACTTCAGCCCAAATCATTCGATGCTTATATATATTATTTGAGGAAAGAGGGATCGTCGGCGCTCAACCAACTTCTAGACTCGATTTTGATACATGAGACCTCATTCATCCGAGATCCAGATCAGTATGCATCATTAACTGAATTTGTTATTCCCGATTTACATAGGCGTAGTCAGGGAAAAAAGATGCGTTTTTTGAGTCTCGGATGCTCGTCGGGAGAAGAGGTTTACACGCTTGGTATTGCGAGTCGGCGAGTTCTTGGTGAGAAAGCCGGGGGCCGAGTTGAGATCACAGGATATGATTTGAGTCCCGATGTTTTGCAGATAGCACGTCGAGGAAATTATGACGGATTTCGTTTGAGAGACGTGAATCAAGATGACAAGTGTCAGTGGTTCCAAGAAAAAGGAGATCACTGGGAAGTAAAAGATGAATTGCGCGAGGGAGTTCAGTTCTTTCAACAGAATCTTGCAGACCCCCTTCTGCCATGCGGTGTCGACTTAATTCTTTGTCGGAACATGTTGATTTATATGAGTGACGACTGTCGAAGAACCGTTTTCGAGGCGGTCCATCAATCGTTGCTGCCTCATGGGTATTTTCTACTTGGGCATTCTGAGAATGCATTGGGGCATCGAGACCTTTTTAAGAGCCG
Organism: Verrucomicrobiota bacterium; assembly: GCA_039027395.1. GTDB lineage: Bacteria > Verrucomicrobiota > Verrucomicrobiia > Methylacidiphilales > JBCBYL01 > JBCCKK01. The sequence continues at coordinate 5,015 of JBCCKK010000099.1, forward strand.
GAAACTGGGGAACGCTCTTGTATATCAACCCATCTAAAAAAATAGGGCATATGAGTTTATTAGACAGTAATGAGATTCTGAAAAAATGCTTCACTAAGGACGCCTCGTATTTAACCGAACGTATCGAACAGTCGTTAGAGGATTTGGTTAAAGATCCCAAAGACGCAGAGGCGATCAGAATTCTACGTGACGCTACCCACGGACTGCAAGGAACCTCAGCCATGGTCCAAGTGCGGTCCATAGATGTGATGGCGGCATCCATGGAGCGACTTTGGGAGATTTGCACAACCTTTGTTAACAGCTCGCCGGATCGAGCGACTGACATCTATCGATACACCCAGGAAAGTGTTCCTCTACTCAAATCTGCTATAAAAAAAGTCCTTAGTGGCAAAGACAAATCTGCTATGGAAGAAGCCTCTCAATTTGAAAAAGGTGTTCTTGAACGATGGGGTGGCTATTTCCACAACGAGTCCGCACCTGCGGTTCCGGAGCCGGTAAATGAAGAAGAGGATGTCAGTCTGTTTCTAAAGAGTGTGCAAGTGGAGCCAAGCCTTCCTGATCGCACCAATGAAGTTGCCCATGCGGATTTGGTAGCAGAGGTCATTAACGAAATGCCGGAAACGGTGGATCCTGAGTTTTTGAAATTTTTCATTCTAGAAACTACGGATTCTTTAGAGGAAATGGAACAGAGCACTTTATCGTGGGAAAAGTCTCCGGATGATCGAGAAACGGGAGAAAATGTGTTTCGATTAGTCCATTCGATAAAAGGGGCTGCAGGTGGGGTTGGGATGATCCGTTTGGGTAAAGTCGCTCACGCTTTAGAAGATATTATTGAAGCTTTTATTGAGGCTCGAACACACTTAGATCCGAAACAGTTAATCAATGTGACGTTGGCTTTTATCGATGGTGTTCGTGTGATGATTAGTGAGGCATCTGGTAATTTGCCACGAGGTGAGGTTAATCAAAAGATCCAGCCGGTCGTTGAGCAAATTGTTGAGATGGTGAAATCAGTAGAGTGGTCTTCCGAGTACGAGCCCAAAGATGGTAAGTCTACTTCCGAGCAAGAAAATCACTCAAGTCGGATTGGTTTAGACCATCTAGAACTTCGGGATGCCCAAGTCGCCGAAGGGCCAGCCGATTTGCAAGAAGCGCAACAAGTCTTGCGAGTCGAATCCAATCGTCTCGATGATCTAATGAATTTGGTTGGAGAACTTGTGATCAATCGAAGCCGATTGGATTCCAAATTAAAAGACGTAACTGGGCTCCAAGAAGAATTGGACCTGTGTAAAAACAGACTAATCCAATTGATCTCCGACTTTCAGGAAAAATATGAATATAGTGTAGGAGTAAATCGCCGTCCAGATGGCCTAATCCAAGGGAGTGGAGGACGTAATGTATTTGAATCACAAGATCCCGATGAGGCGTTTTCCGACCTAGAACTCGATCAGTATGACGATTTTAACATTCTTTCCCGAGCTCTGGTCGAGATTGGCTCGGATACCAGTGAGATCATTAATCAGATCAATCGCTTTTTTGGATCCCTTTCGGAGGAAACAGTTGAGTTTAGTTCGATCACTAACTTACTTCAGGATGAGATCACCGGAATACGAATGGTTCCACTCGATCCCCTATTCCGTCGATTAAGGCGAGCCGTTCGTGATGTTTCGATTAGTGAAGATAAACCCGTAGAATTGCATCTCGAAGGAAATGAGACGCGCTTGGATAAAGTGATCGTCGATCGGATCTATACACCTTTGCTGCATATCGTGCGCAATGCGGTTTCCCATGGAATTGAGGATGAGCAGGGACGTAAGTCTGCAGGTAAAGACCTTAGAGGTAGTCTTTCGATCGAAGGTTACCAAGAAGGTAATGAAATTATTATTGAGATTTCAGATGATGGTCGAGGAGTAGATTACCTTCGCATTCGACAACGGGCAGTCGCCCTGGGACTCCTGAGAGAAGATGAAATGGCATCAACTGCAGACCTGTACGATTTGCTATTTCGTTCAGGGTTTAGCACGCGAGAAACCGCAGACCAGATCTCGGGAAGAGGTGTCGGACTTGATGTTGTTCGAAGAACGATTACCCAATTAAATGGAAGTATTCGTCTCAGCTCAGAAGACGGTAAAGGAACAAAGTTCCAGATTCGGTTGCCACTCAGCTTATCGATTAACGTTGCAATGTTAGTGGGTGTGGGCGAGGAATCCTATGCGATTCCTCTCAACTTTGTTCAGCACGTTCTCGATCAAAGCGAAGCCGTGATTAAACAAGGGAGTGAAGGGCCCCTCCTTCAACACGAAGATCAGTTTATCCCGATTGTATCGTTGAGGCAGATTGTTCAGATGCCGCAAAGCGAAAGCGACCAAGCTAAAATTGTTATCCTCAAACTTGGAGACCAGATGTTAGGTGTTCAAATTGATCGGGTAGTGAACCGCCAAGATATTGTAATCAAACCGTTGGGACGATTACTTGAGGGGCATTGGCTTTTCACGGGCGCGACTCTTGGAGGTGAGGGGGATGTCATTCTGATTTTGGACACGCAGGGAATCTTTAAGTGGTGGAAAGGAGAGAGTGTCGATTATCTGGCCGACTCCTTTGGTAGTCTTCATTCAAACGAGGAGGATGGGGTAGTGAAGAAGAGGGTTCTCTACGTGGAAGATTCCTTGAGTATGCGCCAAGTCGCCAAGCGCTATTTAGAGGAGTTGGATTGCGAAGTAGAAACGGCTGTAGATGGACTGGATGCGCTCGAGAAAATTCGTGGGAATCATTTTTCTGCAATCTTTACCGATTTGGAAATGCCCCGAATGAACGGCTTTGAATTGATTTCTGAAGTCCGGCGACAGTCGCAACTGGGTTCGATTCCTGTGGTGGTGGTAACCTCCCGAGATGCCGCTAAACATCGAGAACGAGCTATGAAAGCAGGGGCAACGGGTTATGTGATCAAGCCGTTCCGCAAAGACGAGCTTCAAGAGTTTTTGGAAGTGCCAAACCTGAAGGAACAGCCCGCTACTCATGCCTAAGTTCAACCGATCAGCTAATCGAACGATTCGAGTCCTTATCGTCGAGGATTCCTGTTTTATGCAGCGTCGGCTAACGGAGATTATTGAGTCTGATCCCGGCTTTTCTGTTGTGGGTGTTGCTTCGAATGGGCTAGAGGGTTTGTCCATGAGTGAAGATTTAGAGCCCGATGTGATCACCATGGATATTAACATGCCGAAGATGGATGGTTTGTGTTCGATTGATCACATTATGGCTTCGGAACCGAGGCCCATCATCGTCGTTAGTTCCTATGCACGCCACGTTGGAAGAGCTGCGATGTATGCCCTGGAACTCGGGGTGATTGATATCATTGAGAAACCATCAGCACGATCCGTTTCACTAGACCTTCCAGAAAAATCCGCAGAGATCATAAAAAAGATTCAAATGGCATCCCGAATAAAAGTCGTTCGTAACGCAGGAAGGATGGTCTCCTTAGTGACTCGCTTAGGAACTCGGCAACCGGGTAAGGAATTTCAAATTACGAGTTTAAGTTCCTTGCCTCGAGTTAGCGGAAAGGTAAGAACTCCTGAGCTGATAGCAATTGGTTCTTCCACAGGAGGCCCTAGCGTTCTTGCTGAGCTCCTTAATGGTGTGAAGTCAATAGACTTCCCTCCCGTTCTTGTGGCTCAGCACCTTCCTGGAAAATTTACCCGAGATCTTGCTGAGCAATTGAACTATGTATCGATGCTTGAAGTGATCGAAGCTCAAGCTGGAATGATACCACAGAGGGGATGCGTTTACGTAGCTCCTGGGGATCAACATATGAAACTCGGCTCTACGGGTAGACTCGAACTGGCATCTACCCCGGCTATTAATTATTGCCGACCTTCGGTCGATGTTTTGTTTGCCTCCATTGCAGACGCCGGTGTTCCAAATGTAATGGGACTGATTTTGACCGGTATGGGGAAAGATGGAGCTGAGGGGGCTCGCAAGCTGAAAGAAACAGGGGCTCAAGTCTGGGGCCAAGATGAAGGGAGTTGTGTCGTTTTTGGAATGCCTGAGGCGGCTCATTCGGCAGGAGGGCTCAATGGATTTCTTACGTTCGAAGAATTGGTGGCAGTTTTCAAATTCATTTCGGGTGATGTGAACCATCCAGAAGGATCCCTAAAAGTCATATGATCGCATTAAAGTCACCTCAAGAGCTTCTTGATCCCGAAAAAATCGACGGAGTTGAAAAATTATCCTCTGAAACGTTTATTCTTTTTGAAGTTAGAAATGAAATGTATGCCTGTTCGCTAGCGAATTTTGACACGGTTTTACGCTTCGAAGACTTAAAGATTAAAACGGAGCCAAAGATTCAAGATCGTGCATTTTCTGGATTCGCGATCACAGAAGCATCCTGTTTTCCCATTTTTTCTCTGGCTCAGTGGTTTGGTGAGTCGGGAAATGCTTCAGAGCAAAAGCCGAGTAGTGGAGTGTTGGTTTCGGAGGGAAAATTTGGGGTAATTGTTGATAAATGCAGTGCTGTCGTGAACTTGCCTAGCACGTCACAGCAGTTTCCTAAATTTGATCGATTGATCGATAGCAGGGTTCAGCCATTCAAACGCGCTGTGATTCAGGGTAGCTCGATTATTCTTGAAATGGGTTTCAGTAACGAAATGTTCGTTACGGAACAGATCCTCAACGCTCAAAAATCCCTATTTGCATCGCTGCATGGCAATAAAGAAGAAGCAACCGCGGCCGAAATTCGCAAAACGGCTGAGACAAAAAATTCTCCGAATCGTATTTCACTGGAAGGAGATCTTAGGCCTGAACTCATCTTTGAGATTATTCAGCTTCTTTGCCAGGAACAGAGAAGCGGCATATTGAATTTAAAGGACCCAGGAAAACTATTGAAAGGGAACATCGTTTTCAGTGAAGGCAAGATCTTGAACGCAACGATTGATGATGCTGATGGAATCCAAGCGTTCCATCGACTATGTATGGCCCAAGCTGGATCGTTCCAGTTTTTCGAGCAGGAGGCTAGGGGTATGGATCGAATCATTCACGAAGGGCCGGAAACATTAATCCAGAAAGCGATTGAGCAACTTAAATGAATTCTCGATTTATCAACGAATCGACTGAAACTCGTTACAACCTCCGAGAGGAAATCCGGAGGCGCACAGATCAAAGCTATCTTGTTGGTGTTTCCGATGCGGGCCGAATCTTGCTTCCAGTCGCAGCAATCAAGCAAGTCAGACCGCTAGATCAGGTGCGAAAACTGCCCAAAGCAAATCGCTTTGTAAAGGGGCTGACTGTCGATAATGACCGAGTTGTTCCTGTTATCGACCCTTCAGTGTTACTTGGGAAAAACCCTGTGGATGCGCTTCTAGGATGTCCGGCGGTCTTTTTGGGTATCGATGAAATTATAGGCTGTATCCCCTTGCTTCGGGTTGAAGCAAGTATTTCAATTCAAGGATTTGAGCAAAAAGAGCGTAGTGAAAGAACGGCTGCTTTTGCCAAAGAAGTTGTGATGGAAAATCAAAACTTACCGATGTTAGATTTTTCAGAATTAGATCGAATGATCTAAACAGACTCATCCTCTTTTAGCTCGTGTGTTGAAAGCATAAGTTTATAGAATTCTGCTAAATAATCAGCTTTGATAAAAAAGCTGCGTTTATAGGCGTTTTTAATTTTTCGTAACTCATCTGGATCAATTTTATCTGTTTCTGATAAATTAAATGAATCCATATTCCACTCTTTGAAGCTTCTGCCTGAAATGTCCTCATCAATAATACGTTCAATTTTATTATGACGGCTGTCTTCTTTTAACTTAGACATCAAGTCTTCTAATGAAGCATGCGGTCCTTCAATAATCTGTAAGAATGTCCCATTGTGGTAAAAGAGGACTCCTGTGATGTCTCTCTCTGGGTTTCTCGTTTTTGCTTTTTCGACTATCGAAGAAAGCACCTCATCGATGTTCTCGGCTGGTCCCGTATACTGACTGATGTAAACAATCAGATGCATAGTTGATGCGAAA
>JBCCKK010000100.1:0-10994 GCA_039027395.1 Verrucomicrobiota bacterium
CACCAATGATAGCGAGCAGGTAGGAACATGGTCTCGGGGAAACTGATGGTGATCGAAGTTAAGTAGCTCAGGCTTATGCTCGTGGCCGATGTCAATTAAGCAGACTTCTGGATTCGTTAGTTCGCGATCGGAGGGTAAGCGCCGTTCGATTGGAACGTCATGTAGGGAGATGAGAAGACTACAAGCAAGGAAATCGTCTTTATGAGCACTACCGGGGTGTGTAACTATTTTTTTAATAGGCATGAGCCCTTTGTTCTAGCGGTGTTTCCTTGAATGTCGAATCTCCGGTCTCGATTCCTACTTGCCCTCAAGTCGGTGATCCCTATTGTTTTGCTCGGACAGATGGCAGAGTGGTCGATTGCGGCGGTCTTGAAAACCGCTGGGCCGCAAGGTCCCGTGGGTTCGAATCCCACTCTGTCCGTTTCTCTAAAGATCTTGCGGCCGCAAGCGCTTAGAACGGCTCAAAGGCGCAAACTGGCACAAATGCCAGCAAAAGTGCCAGCGGATTGAGCAATTTCCCACAATGTGGGACGTGTGCTGTTAAATTAGACAATACTACCGATAGCAGTTGGGGTGCCAACTCTACTGTCTGATAAAAATCCAAATCCAGCTACTTCGTACAAGGGGCCCGCAGTGACCCGGTGAATTTTGATTTTCGGCTGCCTTTCCTTATTCTTTCAAACATTTCAACACCCGCCCCACCCACGTGCAGTGCTGTTCCCGGCAACTCTTGAGATCTCTTCTTTTGGATCTTTCACCAAGATCTCATTAAATAAAAGGGTTAGAAATGCGACTGATTCGGCTCTGTCCTGATTAAATTAAATCCCGATCTGGATTGCATAGACCGGAGAATATACCCGGATTCCATCCATCGGGATCCCGATAACCATTGATCCTAAACAGATCGGGAAAAAGAAGAAAAAAGGAAGAGTAAAACTTGCAGGGAGCTAGTTGATGCCTCTTCACGCGCTTCGATAGAATCGAAAATAGAACGATGCCATCTCGGACTAAAGAAGGCTGACGATCTTTGCTACGCCGCGCAACTGCTTTTCTCTAAAGCGCTGAGGCGGGGTGACTCGGAAGTGGGATTTGGTTTAAAGGAGGAACCGTTTTTGTTTTTACGGCGACTTCAATCTCTTGTTCGGCAAGGATGCCTTGAAAGACAATGCGCACTTTAGAAAATGAGCCGCTCAGTTCGGAGACCGACTGCATAAACGTGAAGCTGATACACGAAGTCGCGAACTCCGTAGAATCTGACGTGCGTGTTACTTTAATTTTTAACGTTAGCTTTCCGTCTTCGATTCCTTCTTCGCTAACTTGAGTTTCGACATCGGAAAATAGGGAAGGGCCGCCTCCGGTGACCGTTAAAAGTTCTTCGGATTCATTCCCAGCGAATGTGAGAATGGTTGCTGTCGCAGTAAGTTCACAAAAAGACATAAATTGTTTTACCTGCTAGATCGGTGGAACGTAAATAGTCTCAAACTACTAGTTCCTTGAGTTTTTGCAGAGATGCCTTTAGGCGGCTGCTGCGACTTGCTCTTCCTCGAGGTGCTTATCTTTCTTCTGTTGGTCGGTTGGTTCTTTAACGGACCAAACGATCTTTAGCGCTTCGAAGAAGCGAATAATGAGCCATGCCTTATCCAACTGCCACCATTCGAGTCCTGCACGAGCAGACCAGGGGGAATGCATGGTGATTGTTATGCCATCCGACCCCACTTCCCAGGAGCCCAAGTAGGGGGACATTTACGGAATGATCGCGACTGTTGAAGGTTTTCTGGTGCAGCTATTTTGGTCCATGGCCATGGCCGACGCTGTTGACAAAGAACATATCGAGCGAGGGAAGGATGATTAATCCAATGATGCCGTAAACCACTGCGCTGCTTCCACCCCATAGATAAAGCCCGAAAAAGATCAATAGGAGTGATACCCAGATAAAGGGAAGGAATTGAAGAAGATTTAAAAAGGGGTCTTCGTAGAGGCCACGGCCCCGCTTTTTCTTGGCTTCTAGCTCGTCTTGACCAAATCCCTTGACCACGATCCAACCGACAAAGCTGTAGGGTGTTTTTGAGAATAGATAATCCGTATCTCATAACCAACGTGGAGGGCGGAAACTAGGTAACATCCACAAAAAGTTAAATGAAATTAATTTTCGGAGATTTTCCAACAAAAAGCAGTTGAGCAGTGAACTCTCCCAACTGCTTTCGAAAAGAATCTCAAATCGTGAAATTAGGTTGCGAGATTCGAGTAAATTGCGAATTGCCAAGAGTTAGGTGATTTCTTTAGGACCGTAGTGGCTGAGGATATCCTATGCGAATTTTTAAAACGGATTGGGTGCGAGATCGTGACGGGAGTAGGTCTGTAGTAATTCTGTGTGCTGGTGAGGAATCGCTTCCCATGAAGGCTGCTGCCAATGACTTAAAGGAGTTGCATTTTGGGGATCGATGCCCGCTACCACGAAACGCAATTCGGTTATATTGTGGGGTGTGTTTGGGTGTTGCACGAGCCAGCGAGCCAGCTCTCGACGCGCTGATTCACCACGATGTCCGCGGAACCGATGCATGAGTCGTTGGAATCGAGTTCGGTGTCCATAAGGATGGTGCGGGAAGTAGTTAGACTCGTTAAGTGTTGTCCATGGGCTCATGGAGTCGGCTCGAACCTGTGCGTAGTAGATTTTGTGAAGTCCTGGGTGAGCTTCGAAAAAACCCGTCACCGTATAGAGAAATTGCCCGAATTGAGGAACGTAAGGAGGAAGGACTTTCGCTAAACCCCACGAGGCTAAGGGGATAAACCAAACAAGTCCCCAGAAGAGAAAAATTGCCGGAGTTTTCCATTTGCTTGTGCTGCGATGATTTAACATTTTAAGTTGTTAAGTGATAGGGGGTTGTGCGTGCCAATTAAAGGTTGTCAATTACCCAACCTTGGTCGATTCTCTGACCCATGCCCCGAGGTGGCCATAAAAAAAGTTCTCTAATTACCGTCTTAATCGCAGCCGGGGTTTTGGTCCTTGTGCTGGTTGGAGTGTTCTTGTTCTTAAAACCGGCGTCGGACCCGTATCGAACGATTCCTGAATTGGATGTCCAAATATATCTAGAAGATGCGAAGAGTGTTCGAGGAAATACCTATCGAGTGCAGGGAGAGGTGAGTGAATTGCTAGCGTGGTCCGAGGCTAAAGGCCGGTTGATTTCATTACGTGTCGAGACTCAAAAAGGAATGGAGTTTATTCCGATCCTTCTTCCTCCCGAATTTGCTGACATCAATGTGCAAAAAGGACAGTCGTATCGGATTAAGGTCGAAGTGGTTTCGCAAGGTTTTATCGAAGCTCGAGAGATTCAAAAATCATAAGGACGTTTTATGAAACACGTTTTGTTATTAACAGGAGTTGGTGGAATCCTTCTTGGTGCTTTGCCGTTTCCTGCTAGTTCCCAAGAAGGAAACTCTACCACCGGATCCGAAGCGAAAACTGCCGCGTCGGAAACACGTAGCACGGCAAAGGAGGGGCGCTCCGCTTCATCTTCTTTGATGCCGTCGTTTGATGGCTCCACAGATGTGGCCTCTTGGAATGGAAGAATCTGGAACGTGAATAACAATCGCGCCTTTCGGAGTCAGTTCGAAAAATATCTCAATACACCGGCTCAAAATGAGAAAGACGATCTCGAGTATCAGGAAATCATAGGAAGTATCTTGTCCAAGCTTTCTCCAGCTGTGGTGAATAGCCAAAAGATTGACGAAGCTTGGGCCTTGTTGTTTAAAGCGTCTCGATATCCGATTGATAATGCGTTGTCCGCTGATCTAGCGGATGCGATTTATTCTGTTTGGTTAGCTCAGAAAGAGCAGGATCGATTAAGCAAGGCGAACACGGCGTTAAAGTCTGAGCTCGAATCGATGAAGTGGAACATGCAAGCGGAGGTGGAAGAAACATCGCTCAACAATCGCCCCACGTCGGAAGGAGCCGCTGCAAAAGAATGGTCGGGAAATCGCCAATTGAAGCGAGAGATTCGTTTGCGTCCTTACATGAATCGTATCGAGGAAATCGAAAATGCGGTGGAAAGTAATAAAACGCAGACTCAAGCCTCGCGTCTCGAATCTAAGATTCAGTTGCAGACGATGATCGTGCAGCTTTTTCTGCAGCGCCGTTTTGAACACGTTCTCATTGGCTGCCGATTCTATCGTTCTTTGTTTGGTGATGGAGATGAAAAAGTAACCGTCGCCGATGATGCAAAACAGCTGTTTGCCCAGGATTCGGGGTTGTCGCCCACGATCGGAGTCATCAGTGCTTTAGCGAATGAGACCATGGGGAATGTTGATGAAGGCGTTGCGGCCTATTTGTTCCTTATGGATAAAGAGGAATTGCATGGGGCAACGGAGAGGCTTTCCGAGGCTTTTGCAATTGGCCAGCATCTTCCTGCGATCAAAAATCTATCCCGCGAAAAAAAGAGGCTGGGCTTGAAATACATTCAGAAAAGCAATGAACTGCTAACGGCATTGGAAGTGAAAGACTACGAGCAGGCGCTTAAGATGGTCAAGGAGCTCGAGGAAGTTTCTAAGGACTTTAAACCCACTCGCCCCATGGCAGAAATAGAAACCGCGCGCACGGTTAGCCGAATGCATTTGGCAAAAGCCAGAGCTGCTGCGGCTGCGGGGAACCGCGAAATTCTCGAATCGGAATTGCGCTCAGCCACCGAGATATGGCCCCGCAACCCGGAGTTGCAGGCATTTTCCAACGAGGTGTTTTCGCAAGCGAATGAAAAGCATAAAGCATTAGAGGATTTCGAAAGTCTGAAGCGGCGTAATGATTACCGTCTGATTTATGAGGATAGTGCCCGCTTTATTGCAGCGGCGGCAAGTGATGAGAAGGCTCGTGGCTCTTTGAAGGAGATTTTGGATCAGATGCAATTGGTTGAAATCGCAATTGCCCGAGCCAAGGAAAACGCAAAAATGAAAAACTATCCGGGAGCATGGGAAGAGTTAGAGAAGATTTATCGAGAGTTTCCCCATGATCCGAAACTGAATGAAATTCGAACCGAGTATACGGCAAGGGCCGCGAGTTTTGTGAATAGCATTCTGGAAGCTCAAGAGTTGGAGGAGCAGGAGCAAATGGGATCGGCGTTGGCCTGGTATTTGAAAGCACGTGGGTATTATTTGGGAAGCGATATTGCGTTAGAAGGGATCAATCGAATCTCGGACTCCATTTTTGTTGAGGATCAGGCAAACGAGGAGGTCTCCGATGAGGGTGCGACTCCGGTTTCTTCTTAGTTTTGTTGGGACGATTTTAGCTCTTGCTTGTGCTGCAAGTGAGTTGCCTGCCAAAAATGTAGTAGTGACCCATGAAGAGCGAAGCCGTCTGGAAAAGCTTCCTGAAATGGTGTTTGTGGTTCGTTATCCGAAAGGAAAGCAAGTTGGAGATCCTGTTAGTGGAATGGTAGCCGATATTACGTTTGAAGGGGATCCTAAGAAAATCATTCAACGCTTATCTGGGCCTGCTCAGACCCCTTTGTTTAAGTTTGCTGAGAAACATCAATTAGCAGTCGTAAGCTGGACGACAACGACGGTCTACTCAATCGCGGAGAGCTTTAAGTGGAGTGAGGAGCAAGCCCGGGCGCGAGACAATAAAATGGAGGTGGCGGCTCGAGAGTGGGAGGATGGCATGTATGATCTTTGCAAAAAATACAAGCTCCCGAAAGATGGTTATCTCATGTATGGACTCTCTCGGGGGGCTCAGTGGGCGCATCGAATTGCACTGCGTTATCCTGAATATTTTTTGGCAGTGCATGCGCACGTGAATAGTTCGTATGAAACTCCTGTGGAGAATGCGAATATTTGTCTTTGGTTGATTACAACGGGAGAGCTAGAGTGGGGGTTCCCTGCTGCGAAACAATTCTATCGCATGGCACAAAAACTGAATTACCCAATCGTCTTCAAAGCTCAGCCTAATCTAGGGCACCAGGGGAGTCGTGAGATATCGGAGCTCGGGGTTGCTTTTTTCGAGTATGCATTAGAACTTCGCAAACGATACGCAGATTTGAAGCAGGCCGTGGCAGATGATCCATTTAAAAGTCATGTTCGATTTCCTAAACTCGGTTTCCCGGAAGAATTGTTAAAAGGATTTGTCGACCCTCCGTTCTACGGGGACTTGATCAATGAGGATGTGGTCAAAGCAGAAGAGAAAAACCGAATTCCTGAAGACTTACGAGTGGGGCTTCCAAGTAAAAACGTTGCTAAAGCCTATGGGTATTTCTCTGAGTAATGCGGTGAGATCATGGAGCCGCTTAGCGAACGTTTAACGGTATTTTATAGCAATCCGAACCATGCGGCTTGTTTGCTGGTCTGTTTAATTGTTTCTTCCTGGCTAATTTTTTTTCGAAAGCCCAACTGGAACTGGCTTGGTGTTTCCATTTCGCTGGTTCTTTTTCTTCCTTTGTTCCTGACAGCCTCACGAGGGGCGATTGTCGCATTGGGTATTGCATATGGAGTTTGTTTTTTTGGTCGGGCTGGCGTTTCTTGGAAGATTCGATGGAGCATGCTCGTAGGGGCAGTGCTTATGTTTGGGGTAAGTTTGCTCTTGAGTTACGATGCTGATCGTATCTTTACTACCCTTGATCCGAACGATGCTTCCAGTCAACGAAGGTTGGAGGTTTGGAGCCATGTTCCGGCAATGATTCAGGCGGCCCCATTTGGTTGGGGGATAGGAAATGCCTCCGAGGCTTATGAGCAGTGGTTCCAGCCCCTCGAAGATCCTGTTCAATTGAAACATCTGCTGAGTTCTCACTTCACTTGGCTTGTTGAATTTGGGTGGTTAGGTCGACTGGGATATCTCTCTTTGTGGGTGGCGATTTTTTGGGTGTGTTGTCCCGGTTCGCTCAAATCTTGGTTGAGGGTTCCATTAGCGATCTGGATTGCATTTGCTGTAATGGCCGCGTTTAACGCCGTTGGAGAACGGTGGACTCTCTGGGGCATTCCCATTTTTTGGCTGATGATGGCTTTGGTTTTTCGAAAGGAGCGGCTGCTTCCCGTTGTGTATCCCGTTGCAGGTTCGATTTTGGTTGGAATCGCCTTCGGGCTGAGCGTTTTTCTATTTCCCAAGTCGATAGCAGGCGAAGTTTACTTTGATCGTCAAACAGTGAGGTTGGGGCAGGGAGTGGTCCGATATGTTTTTGTTGAGCCGAAAATTAGGATCTTGGGAGAATTCTATGGCCATACAATTCGCCAGCGGATATCTGGGCAAAAGGTGGATGGTGCGATCAATTTGGTTTACCGGACGGGTTGGAGTGAATCCCTCCAAAATAAATCTTCACAGGCAACGTTTGTTTGCCATTCGATGGAAAAAGGTGGATGGATTCATCAAATGTTTGCTCCTGAGCGAATCATTGTTTTGAACCCTACAGACTGGGATTCGTCGGTAACGAAGACACAGTCTAGTTTTGATGGAGAGGTTTACCTTGGTGCGTTTCGATTGGGTTCGGAGCAGAGGCCTATGGAGGCGAAGCACTTACGCGTTGCCAAAGGAAGTAAGTGGTATTTGGATCAGTGGGAGAACTGGGTTTTTCGTTGAGGTATTTCTTTTTAGGAAGAAGTATCGAGCGGAGCGGGGTGCGAATGATTGGGTAGATCTGGGGGGAAATGCCATTCGGTGTTGCGGATGGAGACTAGGGTGTAAGCAAGAATTGCTGCGATTCCCCAACCAAGGCCGACCACGACGCCGAGGTCTACCATACCTCTCCAGGGGTGAGGCATCAAACGGACGCCAATGACGAGAAGAATGATCCCGGCCGTTACAATGTAGCTGGTAATCATGCGCTTGCGAGTTGCGTGAAAAAAACCCATGCAGAACAGGGGAGCGAGTACGGTTTGAACCCAGGTGGCTTGGTAAAGTAGCGTTCTTCCGCGCGACACGACTCGGGGAGAAAATTGTTTTTGGAAGGCCCGATATCCTTCGGAATAGGCCATGAAGAAGACAATACCGGCACATGCTAGGTAGTGAACCCAAGTCCAGGAATAGTTGAGGGCGTTGCCAGCTTCAATTCCTAAACGCCAGCAGGCTTGACCTAGGATAAGAACTACTCCACCAATTCCCCAAGTTGCGGCAATGATGTTTTTTAGTGGGTAAGGCATGTCGTCGGAGATAAATGATTTGCGGAAATGGAAGCGGCTTGGGCAATATCGCTGGATGGCAGAAGAAGAAAAGACGTTCCGATCAAAGGTAGACCGTTGGATTGTTGTTGTTCTAGCTCTGGCATTCGTGATTCCACTCGTTTGGGCAGGATATGAGGCTTTTCAGCGGAATCAACCTTCACTTTTTATTTATGTTGTGGTCTGCGAACTGATTTCTGCACTGGTGATCATGGCAGTAGGGGCTCCGATTTCTTATAAAGTTGGATCAAAAAACCTCAGTGTGCGTGCAGGTGTAATGCGCTGGGAAATTCCACTGCAGAAGATCACGTCCGTTCGTCGCACGAGAAATCCACTAAGTTCTCCCGCTTGGTCTCTCAATCGCGTCAGGATTGACTATGATAACGACGGGTATTCGGCTTTTATTTTGATTTCACCTATACCTTTGGAGGCATTTTTTGAGGCGTTACGGCCACATGTCCCCGAAGATGCCTTATCCGAGATTCGTTAACGATAGACGATCTTGGAAACTTTTATACCCAGTGCTTCGCTTAAAAGTTTCGGTAGATCTTGGCGTTGTCTGAGTTTGTAACTCATGGCGGGGTTGGTGGATCTACAGTAGGCGATACCCCGTTTGGAATTGATGTTGTTGAGGCACACATGTTTTGCCTCTTCGACGCCTACTAGGTTTTGCCAGACATTCTGTAATCGATCGGGATGTGATTCGTTGCGGTCTTCAATCCGACCTAAGACGGAGTGAATCCAACGCTTGCGATTTGATTTTGCTCGGGATTGTTCGTTGAGACTCACCGGATTTTCGTCCAATGCTTTGCTATAGATTTCCTTCTCATGAGCAGAGAGTGTGCGGCCTTCACGTTGCCGTGTGGCGCTCTCTAAATGAGACAAAGCTTGATGATGAGCGAGCAACCGGTCGTATACATTTTTTTCTAACTGAAGCCGAAGTAGATCGGCAGCCCGATGGGTTGGCAGCTTTTTATAAAGAATGGACTTACGGCTCTTAGCTTCTTCTTCTCGCCAGAAGCGGACGTAATCGGCTTTAAGGACTTTAAGATAAGGTCGTCCTCGAGTTCCTCCCACAAAACAGTAGATGCCTTCGCCTTCTACAATCGAGCGCTTAGCTCGAGACTTGTGCTTGCGATCGAGCTTAAGTCGACGGTAGACCGTCCATTCCTGTTTCTTATCGCGTTGCATTCTTCTGTAGTTTAAGCGGAAGGAAACTTAAGATCAAGAGGCCTGCCAAAAAGAATCCTGTGGTGAGGCCGATGGTAGGGCGCATTCCGATTCCACTGGCGATTTGGCCAAATGAAATAGGACCAATGACCGCAGCGAGTTTTCCAAAGGCTCCCCAGAATCCGAAATATTCACCTGCCTTAGATTTTGGGGCGAGCAAAGAGACGACGGCTCGGCTGGTTGATTGAGTAGAACCGATTCCAAGGCCTGCTAAATTGCCGATGACAAAAAACATAAGCTTCGAGGTGCAGAATGCAGCACTGATGCAAACAATGATCCAGAGTAGAAGCGATGCAATTAGAACAGTTTTGGGACCAACCTTGTCTTGAAAAAATCCAAAGCAAAAGGCGCCAATGGCACTACTCAGTTGCAGGGCGGCGAAGAGGCCAATGAGTTCCTCTTGGGTAAAGCCAAGTTCTTGGCCAGCAAATAAGGAGGCATAGGTGATGATGACATAGATACCGGCCATGAAGCAGAGGAAGGCGATGAAGAACTTAAGAAGGGCGGGGTGTTGCTTGAGTTCGCCGAAGAGGTGGATTTGTTGTTTCCAAGAGGTCTTAAATGCACTCAGCCATCCGTCGTTTGTTTGGGGGCGTTTGCGTTCTCGAACGAAAAGGAATGTAGGTAAAGCTGAAATGGCAAAAAAGAATCCGGTCACAACAAAGATCCAGCGGCTCGTGTCCGCGGAGCTTCCTAGAGTCTTTAAGAGCAGGATAGCTAGGCCCAAACTAACAAGCCCTCCACAGTATCCAAAACTCCAACCGTAGCCGGAAATTTTCCCGCAATTTTCAGGTGTGCTGAGTTCAGGAAGAAAGCTGGCACAGAAGTTTTCTCCGAGCGAATAAGCTAGATTAGACAAGATTAAAAGAAAGCCTGCGAGGATCACGGTCCCTGGGCCAGTCGTCGCTAAAGCAATCGTTGATAGACTGCATGTTAAGGTTGTGACGACTAAAAACCGCTTCTTTGAAGCTTGTAAGTCAGCCAGCATTCCAAGGCCTGGCGATAAAAGAATGACTAAGATCTGGGAGATTCCAATGAACCACCCCCAGGCGGCAAGGGCCCTGGGTTCTCCTTCGCCTATGGTGTTGGCAAAATAGACCTGAAAAACAACGGTAATGATGATGGTGGTATAAGCCGAGTTGGCAAAGTCGTAACAACACCAGCCGAATAGCTCTTTTTTGGTCACAGGGGCTGAAGCGTTGGACGGATTCATGAAAGCGGTGTCTTGAGCGATGGTTTAAATCAGTTCAGTATAGAAAACGAATGTCGCAGGTTGTTCCATTGATCGAAGGTAGAGAGCTTGTTCCGGTTTCGGAAACGATCAAGAACGTTTATGTGCATGTACCATTTTGCACCCATATCTGTCCCTATTGCGCATTCTATAAAACGAAAAATCTCACTCGAGATATGAAGCCTTTTTTGCCGGCCCTTCAGAACGAGTTGGAGTGGGCACGATCGGTGTTACCGATTGTCCCGGAAACGATCTTTTTTGGGGGTGGGACTCCATCCGCGTTGAGTATCCATCAACTAAACCAGTGGGCGACGTTTTGGCCGTGGCAAGAGGTTCCTGAGTATACGATGGAAGCGAATCCGATGACCATTTCTGAAAAGAAGGCGCAGTACTTATTGGAGCTGGG
>JBCCKK010000101.1:0-10945 GCA_039027395.1 Verrucomicrobiota bacterium
ATCGCTCGTTTGATACCCGACGCAATGAATGACCGGTTTCTTTCGACCTTGAGCTTTATACAGTTTTTTGTAGAGGTCCTCGATAAGATCCACCATTTCTTGTTTCCTTAGGGATGGCAAACTGATTCCCGGAGGGGCCATGATTCCTCCTTCTCTCAAAACCTGCTCCTTCTTCACCTTGTCTCGATAGGCCTTGAGTTTTTCTCCATTTTTCAGAAACCACTCGATTCGCTCTTTTACCAAATCCGGATCATAACCTGCATCCTTGACAATGCGCTGTGCATCTTCCACCTCAATCCGTCCTTTCTCGGCATCCGTCAATGCCTTGCGTGCCCGTTCAAAGTCTGCGAGAAATTCAGGCGTGACCTTGCGTTTCACTGCCGGCGCTCCATCGCTAATAATAAAGATGGCGTCCGCGCCCAGCTCAAAGGCGGCTGTGATAGCCAAGTCCATTCGAGTAGAACCACTCCGCCCGATTACTAGGTCCTCAGAAGATGGCTTATAGTTGCGCTTTAGGTTTCCATTTTTGGCGCTTCTGAAATCTGACATGTAAGGTTCAAGGAATTGCTTTGCATCCGTTTTAAATGTCTCCGTAGCTGGATTAAAATTGGGGGTAAAGATATCAACCGTGTTCGCAAACATTACGATATTGAATGCCGTGCCCGAGTTAAGACTATCGACAATTTTTCCCACTTGCTGTTTGAGCGTTGCATATCCATTCAGCCCACCTCGCTTATCTTCAACCATACTTCGGGAAACATCCACAGCCACAACAATTCGAGAGGCCTTCTGCTTGATATTAAAGAAGTTAACACTCGAAGTAGCTCGACTCGCTGTATCGAATTTCATTCCCTTGCCTTGGGGCGTGATTCGATTCTTCTTAACAGAGACGCCTTTGGTTAGCAGGTCGGACGAGTCCATTCCTAATCCTTGCGCCGTGAATTGAAAGGCTGTTGCTTCACTGATAGAAGCATCGACAGTGATAACGTCCAAGCTGGTTTCCATTGGTGAGGATTCTTCAATGACATCCAATGCTTCATCCTCCGGCATTTCTAAGGGTATCGGTTCTTCTAGGAACTCCTCTTCCATTAAAGGGGGAGCTGTCTCTTCGGCTCCTACTGAGAGCGTTTCACTATCGAAGCTATCAAAAAGGTTCTGCGGGATGCGGCCTTCAAAGATGATCGCACTACCGATAAGAAGGAAGATCGTTCCATGAATAATCACGGATACGAGGAAGGGAAGGGCTACCAACGAGCCAAATTTTTTTCTCGGGGCTGGTGGTTTTATCTCTACTATATCCATTTCATGTCTTTTGTTCCGCCTGGGAGGCTAATAACTACAATAATAACAAATTAAACGAAGAGTATGGGTCTTTTTTCTAGTTTATCTGTTGAGTTGATTACTACCGGTTCAGAGTTATTAATCGACCGGCTGAACACGCATGTTGTTTTTCTCGGGCAGTCCTTGCAGACGGTCGGGCTAACGCTCTCCCGTCACACCACAGTCGGTGACGGCCAGGACATCGAACAAGTGCTGAAAGAGGCGCTCGAACGAGCCGACATTGTTTTAGTTACTGGGGGATTGGGACCTACTTCAGATGACCTAACTCGGGACTACGCTGCTGCTCTTCTAAGGCGCCCTCTTCAACACCGTTTAGATATCGAGGAAACAATCCGAACATTTTTTAAAGAACGAAAACTCAATCCTCCACAAACGGTCTATCGGCAAGCTCAAGTGCCAGAAGGAGCCCGAGTCTTAGATAACCCACACGGAACCGCTCCAGGCCTTCATCTCACGACCGAAAAAGGCGGCGATCTCTTTTTGCTACCCGGGCCACCTCGCGAACTTAAACCGATGTGGACGGATTTGGTTCTGCCGTTCTTAAAATCAAAGGTTGGAGATCAAACGCCTCCGTTTTTTCATGAGTTGAAGCTCAGTGGTATTGGAGAATCTGAAGTACAAGAGCGAGCGGAACATCCTTTGCACTCTCTGGCTCCCGGCATCGAAATCGCTTACTGCGCTGCCCCTCGCCAAGTATCTCTTAGATTGCTGCATTCTGATGCCGCCTTACTCGAAAGAGCATTAGCCTTTGTGAGAGGAGAATTTGGTCGGAGTATTTACGCTGAAAATGGGGAAACGATTGAAACGGTCGTTGTTCGGATGGCGATCGAGAAGCACGTATGGCTCGCTACTGCTGAATCATGTACAGGAGGATTAATTGCGCACCGAATCACCAATATTCCGGGAGCGAGTCAAATTTTCGACCGTGGGTGGGTGACCTATACCAACGAAGCGAAAGAAGCTCAGTTAGGCGTTCCGAGCCCATTAATTGCAACCCATGGAGCAGTGAGTGGTCCCGTGGCTGAATCTATGGCTCGCGGAGTGATTGAACGGAGTCCCGCCCATATTGCCGTTTCCACTACGGGTATTGCCGGACCGTCGGGAGGTAGTCCCGGAAAGCCTGTTGGATTGGTCTATCTTGGGTTGGCCTTCCGGGGGAATCAAAAAATTCATGTGCGTTCGATAAAAAAGTATCTTGTACCGGAGCGTGAAACGTTTAAAAACATGGCGTCGCATGTAGCATTGGAACTAATCCGACGCCGCTTGCTAAATTGGAAATCGAAACCACAACAAACTTAAATCACAGAAACGCCTATTATGCCCACAAAAGCCGCAGATCCCGACACCCAAGACCAAAAAAATCTTGAGCTCGCCCTTCAGAGTATCGTCAAACAATACGGAGAAAACTCCATCATCCGGATGGGTGATGAACAAGCGAAGCTAAAAATCCCCGTCATTCCCACGGGAGCCATTGTTATTGATCGAGCTCTAGGAGTAGGCGGCTTCCCTCGAGGTCGAATTGTTGAAATCTACGGACCTGAGTCCTCAGGTAAAACAACTTTGACGCTTACGGCAGTAGCTCAAGCCCAGAAGATGGGAGGAACGTGCGCTTTTATCGACGTAGAGCACGCCTTAGATCCTCGCTACGCCCGCAAGCTTGGTGTGAACATGTCCGAGCTACTCGTCTCTCAGCCAAACTCCGGTGAAGAAGCTTTAACCATCTGCGAAACCCTAGTTCGCTCCAACGCCATTGACGTGGTTGTGGTGGATTCCGTAGCTGCCTTGGTCACTAAAAATGAATTGGAAGGGCAAATGGGAGACGCCGTCGTGGGTTCTCAAGCGCGCCTCATGAGTCAGGCGATGCGAAAGCTTACTGCAATGATCGCAAAGGCGAAGACGTGTTGCATCTTCACTAATCAGATTCGGGAAAAAATTGGTGTGATGTTTGGAAATCCTGAAACCACCCCTGGCGGTAAGGCTCTAAAGTTCTATGCTTCCGTTCGCTGTGATATTCGCAGAATTGGAGCGATTAAAGCCGCTAACGGAGATGTTCTAGGGAACCGGACTCGAGTCAAAGTTGTCAAAAACAAAGTCGCTCCCCCTTTTACTCAAGCTGAGTTTGATATCATGTATAATGAAGGGATCTCGAAAACAGGCTCACTTCTTGACCTGGCAATCGAGCTTGGGATTGTCGAGAAGAAAGGTGCTTGGATTTCCTATCAAGGCAGCCACATCGGGCAGGGACGAGATGCAGCCAAGGAAGAGCTCAAGACCAATGAAACTCTGTATACGGATATTGAAAAGCAAGTCCTAGCCAAGTTAGACCCGGATGAAGCAGAGGCCGATTCAGCTCCAGCGCCCGCTGCCGAAACAAAAGCTCCCGACAAGAAGAGCGAGACACCTAAAGCCGCCAAAGAAGCTGTAAAGAAGTAGCCTACTACCTCGGTTTAGAAAGAATCTCGTAGAGGGTGAATGAGGGGTTGTGTCTCATTCATAATTCCGTAGTTTTTTCTTTTTATGAAATCTGCGGAGATACGAGAAAGCTTTCTGGACTTTTTTAAGGAACGGCAGCACACCATTGTTCCTTCATCATCCTTGATGCCCGACTCTCCGGGGCTGTTATTTACAAATGCGGGCATGAACCAATTCGTGCCGATCTTTCTTAACGAACAACCATGCCCATTTGAGACTTATCGCGCGGCCAACACTCAGAAGTGTATTCGCGCTGGAGGAAAACATAACGACCTTGAGGATGTCGGACTCGATACCTACCACCATACCTATTTCGAAATGTTGGGTAACTGGTCGTTTGGCGAATATTTCAAAAAAGAAGCCATCGAATGGGCTTGGGAGTTACTAATTGAGGAATGGAAATTTCCAAAGAATCGGCTCTACGCAACGGTGTACAAACCAGGAAAAAGAGATCCCGCTGAATTTGATCAGGAAGCCTACGATATCTGGAAGGGGCTTTTCAAAAAAGCAGGCCTCGATCCAGAAATCCATATCGTTTACGGGAACAAAAAAGACAATTTTTGGATGATGGGCGAAACCGGACCTTGTGGTCCATGCTCAGAAATCCATATGGATCTGACCCCCAAAGGCGACACCAAAGGAAAATTAGTCAATGCGGACAGCCCCCTTTGCATGGAAATCTGGAACCTCGTCTTTATTCAGTTTAACGCCGACGAAGGTGGGGGATTCTCAGATCTCCCTTTTCGCCATGTTGATACAGGGATGGGATTCGAACGAGTCTGTGCCATCATGCAAGGCAGTAAAGGATTTAAGGATTTCACAAAACCCATCTCGAATTACAACACCGATGTCTTCTCGCCTTTATTCAAAGAGGTCTCGAAACTCTGCAAGAAAAAATATAAAGCCACTCTCCCCTCCGGACGTCCTGAAGAATTAAATGCTGATATGACCAATGACGTAGCTATGCGAGTCATTGTCGACCATATTCGCGCACTTACCTTTTCCATTGCTGACGGTATCCTCCCTTCCAACGAAGGACGTGGCTACGTGCTTCGCCGAATCTTGAGGCGGGCCGTTCGCTACGGTCGCCAACTCGGTATCAAAGAACTGTTTCTCTATAAACTGGTTCCTGTCATCACGGAACAGCTGGGATTTGTGTTTCCAGAACTCAAACGTAACGGCGCAGCCATTACACGCGTGATTAAGGGGGAGGAGGAAAGTTTCACTAAAACATTGGATCGCGGTATCGAGCTGTTCAATCAACACGTTGAAAAGAACAAGCGCTTTCTCAAAGCCGCTCAAATGACTGCGACCAGTGATACCCCGATTCAAATCGAATTTCCTGGGGACGTAGCTTTCGAACTCTATGACACCTATGGATTTCCCTTGGACTTAACGGAGCTTATGGCCCGGGAAAACAATATGACCGTCGACATCCAGAAATTCGAAAAACTAATGGATGAACAACGTCAACGTTCGAAAGACGCCCAGAAAAAGTCGGTTATCAAAGTCAAAGACTCGGATGAACAACACATTAATACCGACTTTGTTGGGTTCGATCTCAAAACGGGAGTTAATGTCGAAGTCTGCAACTTCTTCATTGATGAGCCCGAAGAAAAGGGAGGAACCGTTACCGCGCGCCTCTACATTACTCCAACTCCCTTCTATGGGGAAATGGGTGGACAAGTCGGCGATACTGGAATTCTCGAGTTTGGAGGCGAAGCGATTGAAATCATTGATACTCTGAAATCGTCGCCCGATTCAACAGCACTTATTACCGAACAAGTAGGACTTCTTGAAGAAATCTCATTTCCTTTAAAAGCATCCGTTAACCTAGATCGACGCAAGCGTATCGAGTCCCATCATAGCGCAACCCATATTCTTCATTGGGCCCTGCGCGAAGTTCTTGGCAACACCGTTTCACAGAAAGGTTCTTATGTGGGCCCTGATCGTTTGCGTTTTGATTTCTCTCATCCAGAAGCCATGACTGAGAAAGAGATCAAGAAGGTTGAGAAACTCGTCATCGAACGAGTCGAACATGACGCGGGAGTTCAATGGTATGAATTGCCCTACAAGGAGGCAAAAAAAGATAATTCCATCATGCAATTTTTTGGAGACAAATATGGCGACACGGTTCGTGTTGTCGATATTGGGGGGTTCTCCAAGGAGCTCTGCGGAGGCACTCATGTGAGTAGCACCCTAGACATCGGATGTTTTCGTTTGATTTCCGAAAGTGCCATCGCTGCCGGAGTCCGGAGGATTGAGGCTGTTTGCGGAGATGCAATTAATGATCACCTCAAACCTGTCTTTGTTAAACAAAATGAAGAAGTAGCTCAGCTGCTTAAGAAGTCCCCTAAGGCTCGGATAACGTTAGATGAACCTAACCTTAAACCAGAAGTGTCCTGGGACCTTCATTTGAAAAATAGATCCGCCATCGAAAAGCTAAAAGCCGATATCCATAAGCTAGAGAAGAAGCATGCTAAAGCCCAAGAAGCCCGTATGCAAAAAGAGGCTGCGCACCTTGCTGAAGAGTGGACCAAAGAAGCTGATACCTCGGGCCCGATTCCCTTTCTCATCAAGCATGCCAAAGGGGGAGATGGCAAGTTCCTTCAAATCACGTTGGGTGAACTTAAGAATCATTTTGAAGGAGTCGTTGTTCTCGCTGGAGACAGTAACAACAAAGTAGCTTTAGCAGCTTCCGTTTCTAAAAAATTCACAAAACAGATTAAAGCCGGAGATATCATCAAAGAGATTGCCCCACATGTCGGAGGCAAGGGAGGCGGTCGACCTGAACTGGCCCAAGGGGGTGGAACGGAACCTAACGGAATCGCTCTAGCTCTCAAAAGTGCTAAGACGCTTCTCAACAAGATCTAATCTGTTTTTTCACCAGTTCAAGCGTGAGAAGCACTCCAAAATAGTTGCTCTATTTACTAAAAAATCTCACTAGATATCTTGTTAGATACCGAGAGTGACCTACTATGAGTTATGGTCATTGACCGGCGATTCATTGGAAATTGGAGGCAGCGATGATAGCCAGTTTGTCGTATACTCTTTACGGAGAGAATGCGCAATGGCGGCAAGCACTCTTTGGATTGCATATCATTCCTGATCTCATTATCGGTACTGCTTTTCTTTCGATATCCATCGCCATGTTGATCGTTCTTCGGAAGCGGTCAGATATCGAATTCCGCTTCTTTTTTATCCTATTAACGCTATTTATCTTCATCAGTAGCTTGATCCATTTTTTGGGAATCCTAAGTGTCTGGCCACCGATCTACTACATCTCTGGATGGATTAAAGTTGCCTGCGCATTGTTTTCCGCGTTGATCGCCTCAGCTCACTGGGCTCTTCTACCTAAAGTCATTCAATACCCAACGCGGCACGAATACAAACTTCAACTGAAACGAGCTCAAAAGGCGGAAGAGCGCCTTCGTTTTGCCACAGCAGCTGGTCGAATGGGTGTTTGGGATTATTTCATTCAAGAAGATCGGCTAGAATGGGATCAGGCAATGTTTAGGCTCTATCAAGTAGAGCCTCGGGATTTCTCGGGCACGTATGAAGCTTGGTCATCCTGTATTCATTCCGACGACTTAAGGCGAGCGGAGGCGGAGTTCCAGGAAGCCGTTCAGGGAGGAAAACCGTTTGATTGCGAATTCCGTATCGTTCTCGGAAGAAATAGAGAGCGACATATTTTTGCCCGAGCCGAGGTCAAACGGGATTCCGAAGGCAATGCGATTCGAATTGTTGGGGTCAACTGGGACATCACGCAACAGAAGTATCTGGAAGAACAGAAAAAAGAAAGCGAACTGCAATTTAGAAATGCGTTCAATGCCTCCGCTGGAGGATTCGCGATCATATCACCCAGTGGCGACTGGCTTGATGTGAATAGAGCACTGTGCCAAATCATTGGCTACTCTCATAAAGAGTTACTTTCGTTTTCGTTTCATAGCATTACCCATCCAGAAGATCGGCAGAAGAACTCTGAACTACTAGAGCATCTGACGCAGCAAAAGATTCCCTACTACAACACCGAACTTCGTTACATTCAAAAAGATGGAAATTCGATTTGGGTCGAGCTTTCCGTTTCGGTCGTTCGCCATCCGAATGGGCGCCCTAAATACTTCACACTACAGATCACAGACATAGACCGCTATAAAAAGGCCGAAAACAAACTTAAGTCTTCTCTTGAAGAAAAAAACGTATTGCTCAAGGAAGTTCATCATCGAGTTAAGAATAATCTACAACTCGTGATCAGCCTGTTGAGACTCCAAGAAAGAAAATTGCGAACAACCGACTTAGAAATCCCTTTAAAAGAGAGCCAGATGCGTATTCGGAGTATGGCATTAGTTCACGAACAGCTGCAGCAGGCTGATAATCTTGCCGTCATTGAACTTTCGGACCACTTGCAACAACTCACCCAGATATTGTCTCCCCACCAACAGTCCGAGAACAATAATCACTATACACTTCATACCCATTTTGACCCTTGTCCCGTGGATCTGCAAAAAGCGATTCCTCTAGGCCTTATTGCCAACGAATTAATTTCCAATGCGTTCAAGCACGGAGTCGATGAAAAAGGAAACGGCAATATCAACATAGAACTGCACAAGAAGTCTCAACAACGATATCAGTTTGAAGTTTCCAATGAAGGCAGTGAAATTCCGGAAGCTGTCGACCCGTTCGATAATCAGTCAAGTTTAGGGCTCAATTTGGTGCAACGACTGGCTCAACAGATTCGAGGAAAAGTGACGCTGGAACGATCTCCACGAACCAAATTTTCAATCGACTTTTTACTTGGAGATGAAGAGGAATGTCTAATTAACGACCAGTAACTTGAAACGTATATGCCGGAAGCAAAGATACTTGTATTAGAGGATGAATCCGTTGTCGCCCTCGACATAGAAAGCTCCCTCGAAGACTTTGGTTACTCTGTTGTCGGTTGTTTTGATAATACGCGCGATGCACTGCGATGCTGCCAAAGAGAACATCCCGACTTGGCTCTGCTCGATATTAACATCAAAGGTAAAGAGGACGGAATCGATCTGGCCCATCATCTCAAGGAGCTCGCCATTCCATTTGTATTTGTCACTGCCTATGCTGACAATCATACCGTTCGAAGGGCCTCGACGGCCCATCCTTATGGCTATCTGGTCAAACCCATTGACAATCAGAAACTTCGAGCGGCTGTTGAGACCGCATTATCACGAAACTATGCGGAACGCTCAGTTCAAAAGATGGAAAAATGGTTATCGACAACCCTTTCGTCGATCGGTGACGCCGTTTTTGCTACAGATTCCAAAGGGATCATTAACTTTGTGAATACACAGGCCGAACGGCTTTCAGGGCGCCCAGCGGAACGGATTCTAGGTCTCTCAGCAAAAACACTTTTCTGCTTCGCTCAGGGAGATGAACAAGTTCCTTTGAAGCACCCCATCGACAATGTCATGGAAAGTCATCAGATCTTTCACTTAGAAAACGATACATCGGTTCGTTTTAAAGAAGGTGAATCTATCTTTGTCGAGGGAACGATTTCCCCCATCATTAATGAGAATGATTCAATCACAGGTTCGGTTCTGGTTCTACGTGACTGTACAAAGAAACGATTGCTTGAAATTGAGCAGGCAACCGCGGCCAAAAAACAGTTGCAGTCTCAGCGTTTGGAAAGTCTTGGCATAATGGCGGGAGGAGTTGCCCACGATTTTAACAATTTGCTCACCACGATGTGTACAAGTCTTGAGATGATGCACCAGAAGAATATGGGGGAGTCCGAAGAACTTTCTGAACTCGATGATGTTTTCGTTGCTATCGAGCAAGCTAAGGGGCTTTGCCAACACCTACTTGCCTACGCAGGAAAACGGCATCTTGAAGATACGACGGTTAATCTCAGTGAATTCATTCAGGCAAGCCGACGACTCTTACGCCTTTCGGTATTTCGCGGGATCGAGCTCAACTTTCACCTCGACTCCAGCTTGCCCAACATCAAAGGAGACTCGAGCGATATTCAACAGATCTTAATGAACCTGGTGATCAATGCTTCAGAAGCGATTGGCGAGCACAATGGTTCAATTGAAATCACAACTGCCAAAATTCACGGGTGTGAATGGGAGCAAACGAGCACGGGATTTAAGCCTCAGGCTTGTGATGATGACCTTGTCACGCTCTCGGTTCGAGATACAGGACATGGAATGTCACATGAAGTGCTGAACAAACTATTTGATCCCTTCTTTACGACAAAGTTTACAGGGAGAGGTTTAGGGCTGTCTTCATCAATTGGGCTGATCAAAAAGATGGGAGGCGGCATTTCTGTTTTCAGCAAATCCGATTATGGAAGCCGATTTTTGCTAGGTTTCCCTTGTGCTTCCCCTTGTGTCCGCCAAAAACAAGCCACAACTAAATCTCCCGACCGTGATTATTCAGGTTTGTTTAAAGGACGGGTGCTTCTCGTGGATGATGATGAAGTCCTTCGTAATGGTGTAAAATCTCTACTCAACCACTTTGGCTTTGAAGTGATTGGAGTAAAGGATGGTATGGAAGCAATTAGCCGAGTTGAACGAGAAAAGAATTTCGATTTAATTCTCATGGATGCCGTTATGCCTGAACTTGATGGAATTGAAGCATCAAAAAGAATTCGCGATCGAAAACCGCATCAGCATATCTTGTTGATGAGTGGCTATCTCGAAAATCCTGATAGCGAAGCTTTGATTAAAAGTGGAGAGGTTGCTTTTATTCAAAAGCCTTTTCGTATGGACGATCTTGTCGAAAAAATTAATACGTTTTTGAAAGCTTAAAAACGTTAGCTCAGATATTGACCAATTCTACGGGTGCGAACGAAGTGTATATCGTTCGGATCCTCCTCTGAAGAATAAGAGACCAAAAATGGAATTAGATATTCGTCGACAGCCGTGTCCATTTCATCGTAATTATCACAAGCCGGATTTGCCAGCTCATGCGAACATATCTTCAAGTCTGGTGAACATACCATCATGTTAAGCGCATCTTCGGAGCGAAGACCTCCGCAGCGAGCGAAAGTAATTCTTCCATCACGAACAACCACTTCTCCATCTCCTGACGGACCGTACGTGCTAATTTTATATTCCACTCCGGGGTAAGCCACACATTGCATACGCTCGAC
>JBCCKK010000102.1:0-10806 GCA_039027395.1 Verrucomicrobiota bacterium
CAAACAGATACTCATCTGACCAGACTTAACCTGGTCGTACACTAGAGACTTATTGCCAACTCCATTTTTATCAAGCTAATCATCTTCTGTTTGGCTTTGCTATTTACGAAGGCAAGCTGACCGATACATTTCCAATCTGATGCTGCCCATGCGTATACTTCGAACCAGTCAAACCAGCGCTTGCATTCTTCTGCTCGTGATTGGTTGTTACGCTCTAACCTATTCACAAACAAGTGAAGCTACCTCAAACTCAGCTCCTGACGACATACCCCAAGAACAAACATCTGAACAACCGCTTACAACCACAGAAGAAATCCAATCGAAACAGCAGCAACTCGAAACTGAAATCGAGGCGTTGGAAAACGAATTGGGGCAAACGGCACCGGCCGGCAAGGCATATCGAGAATTTTTGGAAGAACTCATTCTCACACATCGCCAAACGATTCGTTTACTCAAAGAACAAGAGCAGGCCCTCCTAAAAAAACAGCAACTGGAAGAAGAATCTTTACAGCTAGAACAACAACTGGAACGACAAACGCTACAAGGCATCGTAGCTGAACCCCCGTTTGACCTGGCAAAACTGGACGCACTTATTCAGGAACACGACTCAATTCAAAAGATTGCCAGCGCTCTCGAAGATGCGATTTCATCTGCCACAGAATCGCTTTTGCAGGCAGAAAACGTTTTAGAAGATCGCCAACAACAGCAGCGAACTGAAAAAGAAGTTGCCGACAGAACGACGGGTGATGCCTCGCCCCAACGTCGCCTCCGGCTAGCTGAAGCCTATGTCGTTCAAGCGGAAGAAACCGTTCGAGTTCGTCGACTACAGTTAAAAAACAGGAGATTCGCTCGGGACCTTTCTCCTAAAAGAATCTCCCTGATCGAACCAGAAATCTCATTCGTCCAAGATCGCTTAGACCTCAGCATCGCAGCTCAAAAGCGTCGCGAAAGAGAAGTGCAAAGAACGTTGACCCAGATTGAAATAAAAATTCAAGCTGCGGAAGAAAACGCAAATCGACTCTCAATCCGGCTTACAGAGGCGACCCAAAACAATTTACTTGAAGATCAACTAAATGTCTTGCGAGTTCGTAAAGAATTAGCTGATGAACACGTGCGCGCCCTAAGATCTGCGCGGGGACGCCAAGAGCGTATAGCTGAAATTTACAGTAATCGATTTCAATATCTAACGGGTAGAGCTAACCGGGAGCAAATGTTAACTTGGCGAGAACGAGCAGAAGTTCAACAAATCGAAACACAGGAACAAATTCAAGTACTTCGTGCCGAACTTGAACAAACTCGTACAACGGTAGAGACTTTACAATCCCAACATTCCTTAATCAAAGATCAAGTCGTCCAAAAGCCTTTAAAACAGCAAATCGAGTATCTCGCAGAAAAGATCACTCTTATCGAAACCGAAATCAGCGAATCACTCGCCCTTGTTGGAACACTGGACCGAATGCAGGTGGAATTACTAAAGCGCACAGGCGGCTTTCATGTCCAGGACTTGACAACACCCATACTTTCTGGCTTTGAGTGGATCTGGAATGTCGAGGTGTATGCCGTTGAAGATAAGCCAATTCGAGGCAAGAATTTTCTTTATGTCTTTTGCCTGATCATTTTGGGCTTGATTATCGCTGGAGTCATAAGTCGACTTGTTGGAAGTATCGCCCTTCCTCGAATGGGGATTCGGCATGGAACAGCCTATGCCTGGCAGACTCTGATTTATTACGTACTGGTCATCTTTGTCGGCGTCTCAAGCTTTGCTATTCTGGGCCTTTCCCTAACCTCGTTTTCGGTAGCCAGTGGAGCTCTAGCCGTTGGAATCGGTTTTGGAAGTCAGAAACTGATCAATAATTTCATCAGCGGAGTCATTCTTTTGGTCGAACGTCCAATCACCCGAGGCGATGTAATCGAAATCGATCGAACCATCGCTAAGGTTGAGCGGATTGGTCTTCGCAGCACCAAGGTTCAGACCTACGCAGGAACACACGTTATTATTCCCAACAGCCTATTACTTGAGACAAGCGTTACTAATTGGACTCATTCAGAACATTATGTTCGCTGCGAACTTCAGATTGGAGTTGCCTACGGAACCGAGGCTAGAGCCGTTGAAGCTCTTATCCTGCAAGCGCTTCGGGAACATTCTCATGTTCAATCCAATCCAGAACCCAGTGTTTGCTTTACTGAGTTTGGAGACAATGCGCTTCAGTTTACGGGTTTTTTCTGGGTAGAGGCCGACCGACGAATTGTGACATCCAGCGACCTCCGCTTCCGAATTGATGAACTATTCCGGACACATGGAATCATTATGCCATTTCCCCAAAGAGACGTCCACCTGACTACTTCAACTCCACTGGAAGTTCGCTTGGATACATCGAACACTCAGAAACCAACTTCTTAGTTTAATTGATTTTTCAGTTTTACTAGGTCCTTTTCAATCTGCTCAACCAAAGCCTTTGTATCTGCTAGTGTTGTCTCCTTTGCTGGAGCGCTTTCCACGGAGATTTCCTGCATCGTGCTTACGATAATCCCAATGAACAAGTTTAAGATGGTGAATGTCGCCACAATGATAAATGGAACAAAGAACGCCCATGCATACGGATAGACCTCCATTACAGGACGAACGATTCCCATCGACCAGCTCTCCAGCGTCATAATCTGAAAGAGTGAAAATAAACTGGCTCCGAGACTCCCAAACCATTGGGGAAAGGCTTCACCGAAAAGACGTGTTGCCAAAACCCCTCCGACATAGAAGAAGATCGCCATCACGGCAATAACTCCTAGGAGGCCTGGGATCGCATGCAAAAATGCGGCAACGACTTTTTTGAGTGATGGCACAACCGTGAACAAACGAAGAACTCGCAGCACTCTCAGCGCCCGTAGAACACTCCAAGGACCTGCTGCTGGCACAAGAGCAATAGTAACGACCAAGAAATCAAATACGTTCCAGCCACTTCGCCAGAACGCCCCGCGATACGCCAGAAGTTTAACGAAAATCTCAAGAGTAAACGCAGCTAGACAAATCTTATCAATCGGAACAAGAACGAAGGCCCACCGTTCCATCATTGCTGCACTGGTCTCTAACCCGAGCACAGCTGCGTTAATGAGAATAAGCG
Source organism: Verrucomicrobiota bacterium (assembly GCA_039027395.1). Lineage (GTDB taxonomy): Bacteria > Verrucomicrobiota > Verrucomicrobiia > Methylacidiphilales > JBCBYL01 > JBCCKK01. The sequence goes on from JBCCKK010000102.1 coordinate 3,117, forward strand.
CAACGATGAGCTTCTGCACACTGGGCGACTCGACTCGTCGGGCTAAGGAAATTCGCCACTCCGCCACACCTTGGCGTTCTAAAAGTCTTTGAAGATCATCTTCACTCATGGATTTAGCATCATAGGCACTACGGATTCTTGCGTAGAAGTCCAATTTTGTTTACTCAAAAACAAAGACGCCACCTCATTTTATGAGAGGTGGCGTCCTGCCTTTTACCCATTAATCAAGAAGAACTTAGTTTTCGCCTTGTGCCTTTGTAAATGCATCTTCGCCGTCGAATCGATGTAATTTTTCCAGATGCATCCATGTAATTCCATTACCTTCAATCCGCCACAGTAGTGGCTCGATGAGTCTCACTTTGAGCTTTGGAATCGGTTCAGATAGGACAAACCGGCATCTCCAATGATCGACACAATCTGGATTAGCCCCAGACTCTGGATAAACCATCGTTCCGCGATTCGATATCATCTTCAGAGAGTAGAACGTTCCCTGCGTCGCCTCGTCCAGCAATTCACTAAGGACTGAGACCGAGCCATCAAAGCTGACAAACACGTCGATTCCAACCACCTCTTCTTTTTCTGGATAATTGGAAACCACTTCCAAGCTGCGTTCTGGAATAGGCCAAGGCTCCTGAGCTTTCGCTTCTGTTTTGACCTGTTCGTCTAATTGCTCGATAATCTCCGCGGTGAAAGCAGCTGTTCCGAGCACTTGACGTCCTGCCGAAATATCTGCGGGCCAACCCACATCCGAATTCAACACCGCATCTAGTGCTGCTCTAATTCGAGCTGCTGCTTGCCATTCTCCTAGGTGTTGGAGCATCATTAAACTGGATAGAATGATTGCAATTGGATTTGCCTTGTCTTGGCCGGCGATATCGGGAGCCGAGCCGTGGACAGCCTCGAAGACCGCTACCTCGTGACCAATGTTTGCTGAAGGAGCCAAACCCAATCCACCCACGAGACCACTGGTCAAATCACTTATAATATCGCCATTCATATTGGTGGTAACGATCACCTCAAATTGTTCCGGACGAATTACAAGCTGATGCGCACAGTTATCGATCAAGATATGCTGTCCGTCTATATCTGGATATTCATCTGAGACTTTCTCAAACACCCGCTTCATCATCCCCTCTGTTTGCTTCATGATGTTGGCCTTCGTGGCTACATGAACACGTCCCCGCTGCTCTGCTTTTGCTAAACCGAACGCAAATCGAGAGATCTTTTCGCAACCCTTTGTCGAAATAAGCTTCAAACATTGAGCCACGTCTGGAGTTTGAGTGTGTTCAATTCCCGCGTAAAGGTCCTCAACGTTTTCTCGCACAACAACGAGATTGATCCCCCGCCCTGCGTAAGGCGTTTTTATTCCGGGAAGCTCACGAACCGGCCGAACATTTGCAAATGTTTCAAAATGCTTACGTAGGGTGACATTCGCACTTTTCCCTCCATGCCCAATCGGTGTTTCCAGAGGGCCTTTAAGTGCAACTTTTGTCGTTTCGAGTAGCTCCAAGGTTTCCTTTGGAACTCCGCTAACAATTCCAGATTCAAATGCTTGTTTACCCGCTAGGGCTTCATGCCAATCGATCGATACGCCTGCTGCAGAAATGATACTACGCGCGGATTCTACAACCTCAGGGCCAATCCCGTCACCTGGGATACAAACGACTTGGTGCTTAACGTTAGTTTTTGTTTCAATGATAGGTTTCATGCATCTCCTTTTGTTAACTGTTTTAATTGTGATCAAATTGATTACGGGAAAGCCAAATCTGAACGTCTTCAGAGGGAACACCGATCACCCTTGCCGCCAATACTGCGACCGCAAGATGAAGTCTTTCATTTCGATCTTCCCGCTGCACAGTAGAACCAGGCCGATAGACTTCGACAAAACCATCCCACTGAATAACGATTTCTTCCTTGCTGCTCCACCAAGCCCCGAACAAAGGTTGGTTTCCTTCAGGCCGAACACCGATCATATCGGGATGGGCTAGACCCACCCAGTAGATTGAACCTGCATATTTTGTTTCTAGATTGCGGTGTCCCAGTTGATGGAGATTTAGAATCCATCCACGAGAACGAAATGGTAAGGAGACACTCTGTTCATTCGAATCCAACAAGACGCCAAATTTGGTGCGATCCCAATCCGCAAGCCATGGCAGTTCAACATACTCAAGCATGTCACGCAGATATGCGGCGTAGGACGTTTGCTTAGCTTTTCTGTTTGGTTTTAATTTTGTGATCCGATGATCTGTGGTCTTATTGATTTGCATGGGACCAACAATATGAAACGTTTTATATCGGTATAATACATATTTTATATATTTTCATTCGCTTTTTTCAATGTATAGATATTCAACATGGATACACTTTCATGGCTCAACTATCATCACTTGCTCTACTTTAGAACGATTGTCGTCGAAGGAGGTGTAACCAAAGCAGCACAGCAGCTTAACCTTTCGCAATCGACGCTGAGCGCACAACTAAGGACTCTTGAGGAATCCCTCGGAACACCACTTTTCGAACGAAGCGGGCGACGTCTCGAGCTGACGGAGGCCGGTCAAATGGCTTTGAATTACGCTGAGGAAATTCATCGAAACGGCAGGGAGTTGCAAAGGTGGTTCAGCGGTAACCCAGTCCACCATAATACGATTCGCCTTGGTGCGATCAGCCCACTATCTAAAACACTACAGTTCGAACTAATCCGACCATTTATCATGGAAGGCTCGACTAGAATACATGTAACGGAAGGCGAGTTCCCCGATCTGTGCGAAAAACTTCACAAGTATCAGATCGATATTTTGATATCGAATCAATGTCCTGGAGGTGTCCAAGCTGAAGGCACACAGTCGTTTCTTTTAGGTGAAATGGCTGTCTATCTGGTTGGTTTACCTCCATTCAAGATTCCAAAGAAGCCTTTCCCTGATTGGCTAGAGGGTATCCCGCTCTTTTTGCCATCATCTCACACCATGGCTCGTGTTGGCTTTGATGATTTGCTAAGTCGCGCTGACATTCATCCAGAAATTCGAGCGGAAGTTGACGATATGGCCTTACTTCGTTTACTTGCTCTTTCTGGAGCAGGCTTGGCGTTGGTCCCGGAAATCGGCGTAAAATTTGAACTCCAGGAGAAGCGATTGCTCAAAATTGAGAAGATTCAAGGAATCAATGAACGCTTCTATGCAACGATTTTGAAAAGAAAGCGAATTCCTCCGATTTTTCTCGAGGTAATAGAGAAAGGAACAGAAGCCTTGAAAGTGAAATCAGAGAAACCAAGACGGAAGAAAAAAAGCAGCAACTGACCTACTTCCCAAAGGCCGTGCCTGCGTCCATCTAACATCTGTCAACCGTATCCTTGCCCATGGCCTTTTATCGGGCCAGCATTCCGTATGGCTCTCAATCAATGTCACTTCTTTTCGGAAACACTAGGCGTTTCAACATCAATGAACGTTATTCTTCCTCAGCCGAACTGTAGTTCACAGATTGGTCAAAAAGGAACGGCTGCCCGAAATCGCTATCCCGTGCTTTATCTTCTCCACGGATGGTCTGATGATGAATCCATCTGGATCCGGAGGACGTCGATTGAACGCTACGCCGCGAGTCTGCCGCTAGTTGTTGTCATGCCAAGAGTCGAACTTAGCTATTATCAAAACTTAAAAAGTGGCATGCGATTCTGGGATTTTATTAGTGAGGAGATTCCTTCTCTGTGCCAAAGCTGGTTTCCGATATCAGATCGAAGAGAAGACACATTTGCCACTGGATTGTCCATGGGTGGATACGGAGCATTTCGACTTGGATTGACGTATCCAGATCGTTTTGCAGCGGTAGCTTCCCTTTCCGGAGCTCTCGACATCGAGCGTTTTAATTCAGACACCGAGTTCCGTCGGCACCATTCTAAAAAACTTGATATCATCTACGGACTCGACGATCAGATTGGTGGGACCGATTCAGACCTATTCCATCTGATCTCTAGGCTCAGCCCGGAAGATAGAAAACGGCTGAAACTCTATCAGTGTTGCGGAACGGAAGACTTCTTATTCCGTGACAATATGAAATTCCGAAAACGCGCCGAATCCGCGCGATTAGATCACGTCTATGAAGAAGGTCCCGGATCTCATGAATGGGGATACTGGGACCTTCAAATCAAAAACGTTCTCCGGTGGCTTCCTATACGATAGGAAGCCTATTTCTTATCGGGAACTAAGTAGAAAAATGTATAGGTCGCACAAAATGCGGCAATCACGTGAGCCAAAAGATAGAGCCAAATATCGGCCGAACCAACCACCCCCATAACGATCAAAGCTAAGGCAACAGCCGGGTTAAATGCTCCACCCGAAATCGAGCCCACCGAGTATGCTAAGCCAATCACCGTCACCGCTATAGCTAATCCATAGAATGAATTGCCCTGGTTAGCTTGGGTCGTTGCTACATTCAAAATCACAAATACGAGAGCAAAGGTCCCGAGGAATTCGACCAGCAAGGTGGGCCCAGCCTCTAGACTCATCGTATTTAGGTCAGGGTTACCCTTTAGATACAAAACAACAAACGACGCCAGGACAGCGCCTAGAACTTGCCCAACAAGATAACCTGGAACATCTGCTTGTTTACATTTGCCTCGAAGAACAAATGCTAAGGTCACTGCCGGGTTGTAATGCGCCATCGAGATGTGCCCTCCTGCGAAAATCATTGCCATCAATGTCGCTCCTATCGCCAAAGGCGCCATGCTTCCCGCCCCCGGACTAATCGCTACATTCCCAATTGCGAACACTAAAAAGAATGTCCCTATAAATTCCATGATATACTTTTGCATAACGAGAAATCTCTATACAAGTATCTCGCAAGAGATCTAGAACAAAAAGTTCTCGTGTCGTAGTCAGGATTCCGCAGGGAACACTCGATTTCGATCAGGTATTAGCTTTTTCTTTCTCAGTCGTCACGCTATCTGCGGCTTCTTGCAAGCGTAACCGATCCATCTTCTCTAAAGGCAAGCTACAGAATAATTCGATCCGACGCTGAATCTCAACACCCACCTTGCGAAAAACTTGCCTTTTCTGATCTGTGCTACCTTCTGCAGTTGCCGGATCTTCAGACCCCCAATGCGCTATGATCGGTTGGCCAGGCCATATCGGGCAGGACTCTTTCGCATTGTCACAGACGGTGATTACGAAATCAAATTTGACTTCCTTGAATTTATCCCACGATTTACTCGAGGCATCTGAGGCATCAATATTACAAGTTTTGAGATATTCCAAAGCAAAGGGGTTAACTTGACCACTTGGATCTGCCCCGGCGCTGTATGCTTCGAAACGCCCTTTGCCGATACGCTTCATGAAATATTCTGCCAAGATACTTCGCGCCGAATTACCTGTGCAGAGAAACAGAATTTTGAACATTTTGTTATCTTCACTCATTTTAGTTTCTAATTAGATTTTGATTGTTAAGGATTTGAAATAGAAAGTGGGTTTCCGCATTGAGGCATTGGCTCTTTCCGATCTCTGTAAAAGTTATTCAGCCGTTCTCTATCGCGTTTAAATAATGGGTGATCGAGCGTGCAATCTTGTAGACATCTAAGATTCAAATCGAGCTCCTTTGTGCAACAATTCGGTAACGAATAGTATCGCCAGTTCCCTTCTTGTCGCACTTCTAACATTTCGCGACGTCTCAGATAAAGTAGGTGTCTGGATATCTTTACTTGAGGTTCTTGCAATATGTCCTGTATGTGGCAAACGCAAAGCGGCCCGGAATTCATGATCAAATGAATGATTCTCAGACGGGTGGGATCGCACAAACACTCGTAAACTTGGACTAAGTCCATTTACGGACATTAGAAATCTATCTATATACGTCAAGGCGTATATAGATTAAGCATTTGATCAACGCACTTTTAGGAACTCACGGCTCCGCTTAGGCTTTCTAAAGCGGGTTTGATCGGAACATCAATCGGTTTTCGTTCCAAAAAGTATCGAACTTCCGTATACCCGATCGTCTGCAATAACCGTAAAGCATCTTCATAATCATCCGCAACTCGCTCTGGCACATGTGCATCTGCTCCGATCACAACGGGAATTCCTCGTTTCTTCATTGCAGCTAAAATTTCTGGAGCTGGATTCATTTCAGGAAGGGTCTTTTGCAAGCCCGACGTATTCAATTCCATTGCGAGTCCCGTTTCGGCAATTCGGTCTAACTTTGACTCAATGTGGGGCATCAACGCTTCCAGATTCCAATGCTCGGTTCCCTGGTTCTTAACAATATCTGGATGAGAAATGCAGTCAAAAAGTCCCGTTTCTGCAGCTTCCGCCAAACTATCAAAATATTGACGATGGAAGGCTGGCCAGTCCCAACGCAGATAGCGCTCCTTGTATTCTTGCATATGTGGATGAACCGAACCCAAAACATAGTCGAGGTCCGAACGCTGATGTAATTTCTCCAACCAGGGTTCGAGCCCGGGCAGAAAGTCGCTTTCGATTCCAAGTCGAACATCCAGTTTTCCTTCGAAGGCTTTTCGCGCACGCTCAACCATGGCTACATACGCATCCCACTCATCAGGAGTCATACGGATGGCATATGAAATTTTATCAGGGAGAGGGCAGTGGCACGTAACAGTGATTCCTTTGAGACCACGTCTTAAGGCAACACTCGCATACTCTTCCGGCTCACCATACGCATGATTACACAGAGGAGTGTGCATGTGGGTCTCGTACAAAACTCGGGAATTCATGAAAAGGAAAGAGGGAACAGCGTTTAAAACGTATTCTTGCCGAATGCCGTTTCAATGTACATGTTTTTCCAAATTTACCAAACATCTTTTATAGTTCATGGACTCAAGATCTTCTAAAACACTGCGTATCCGCCTCAATCGTGCCTCAGAAGGCCATATCCGCAAAGGACATCCCTGGGTCTATGATCAGAGTATTCGAGAACAAAACCGGGAAGGACTTTGTGGCGAATACGCTGTGATCTATGATCGAAACAATCGTTTTCTGGCAATCGGCCTCTACGACCCGAGCTCACCCATTCGCATTCGGATTTTACATTCAGGAAAACCTCAACAACTTGATGAAGCTTGGTGGAACCAGCGATTATCTGAAACCGTTCAACGTCGAACCCAGGTTTATGATGAGGCAACTAACGGAATTCGTTGGATCTACGGTGAAAATGACGGCTGGCCTGGCTTAGTTCTCGACGAATACGCGAAACATCTCGTCATTAAAATCTACTCGGCGGCCTGGCTCGTCCACATCGATGCCTTGGTTCAACAATTTGTGCAGCACTTCAAACCCAAATGCATCATCTTGCGCACCAGCAGACTCCTCCAAGATGATGCCGATATAAAGCACTTTCCAAAGGACGGGCAAATTCTTTATGGCACGCTCACGGAAAACCCAGTCACCTTTCTCGAATCCAGTATTCGATTCAAAGCCGATTTAATCCAAGGTCAGAAGACGGGATTTTTTTTAGATCAGCGAGAGAATCGAAGACACGTAGAACAGTTATCCAAAGGGAAATCCGTGCTTAACTTATTTAGCTTTAGCGGAGGCTTTTCTCTCTATGCAGCCCGAGGTGGAGCGAAGTCTGTTACAAGTGTTGACATTAGCAGCCTTCAATTTTGCCTGGACAGCGGCTTACAACCGTCAATGGTTCTAGAATTGCAGAAAATCAAAACCAATCATGTTGCGAGTATCTTCAATGAAAAGCTGCA
>JBCCKK010000103.1:0-10721 GCA_039027395.1 Verrucomicrobiota bacterium
CCGGGCTGATATTCTTACCCAGATAGTCCGAAACCAAAACCAGAAGACTCCCCCCAATACCAGACAAGGGAATCAGATGCCGATGAGATGCTCCCGAGAAGTAGCGAACTGCGTGAGGCACCATTAGCCCAACAAATGCAATGGATCCGCAAATAGCAACGCTTGTGGAGGCAAGCACGGTCGCAAGTACCAAAATAACCCAACGAACACGATTTACGAAAACGCCCGCAGTAAACGCAGAGTTTTCATCCAACGAAATCCAATCCAGAGATTTCCAATAACGCAGCGAAACAAGCCCTACTCCTAGCACAATTGGCATAAGAACCTGCACTTCCCACCAGCCTTTGTGAGCCACACTCCCCATTAACCAATGTAAAAGAGCTCTAAACTGATCGGTTTGAGCATTCAGCAGTAAGCCTGTTGTCAAAGAAGCAAAGAATACGTTGATCGCTACTCCAGCTAAAAGCAGTTTGTGATTCAGAACAACACCTCGATTGCGTGAAATGAAAAGCACGAGGACCACCGCCAAAACAGCTCCCACAAATGCAACAATCATACTGCCATTCGTTACGCCGACCCAACCAGTCACAAAAAACGACCAGACCACAGCCCCAAATCCAGCCCCTGAGGAGACACCTAGAATGTAAGGTTCTGCCAAAGGATTTTTAAAAAACGACTGCAACAGAACGCCGCTTATTGCCAGGGCAGACCCAACTCCGACTGCTAACAAGACACGCGGTAATCGGAGCTCCCAAAAAACGAGCCAAGCTTTATCTAGTCGTTCTGATTCATCTCCACTCAACCATCCAATTACATCGGAGACTCCCAACAAATCTGTTGGTCCTGAAAAGACCGAAACGGTGATCGCCAAAACAAGAGCAGCTAGCACAAGCGAATAGCTATACCCAATCGTCCACTTCATCGCTTCTCCTCATAGCTACTGTGAATGACTACCTGAGGCCGTTTACTGAATGGATTTCGTTTCCATTCGACCGGCGCATTTCGAAACAACTGAGTTAATCCATTTCGATCGACAACCTCATCGACCGGCCCGAAATCGATTGGTTTCCCTTTTTGTAGAAGGAGTAGCTGGTCCGCATATTCCAGAGATGCATCGAGGTCATGTGTAGCACAAAGGATCGAAATCCCTTGGCCACATAATTTTCTGAAGGATTGGAATACAGCAAGACGGTGGCTCAGGTCGAGGTGAGCCGTAGGCTCATCCAACAGAGCTACAGCGGACTCCTGAGCGAAAACTCGCGCTAACATCACTCGTTGCTGTTCTCCACCGCTCAATTCGTTAGCACGCCTTTCTAATAAATCCGACACGGCAAACTGCTCAGCCGCTTTCAATACCATTCGATCTCGCGTTTTAGAATCTTCGCGAAAACGGAACCGCGCGAGAGTGATTATTTCTCTAACTTGGAATGGAAAATTGGACTGAGTTGTTTGAGAAAGATAGGCTATAGCAGAAGCTCGTTCCAAAAGCGGTAGAGCCTCCAAATCCTTATCATCCCATTGGCATTTGCCTTGCCACGTTTTATGCACTCCCGCAATGGACTTCAAAAGCGTTGTTTTCCCGCTTCCATTATCTCCCAAAATAGCAACAAGCTGCCCTGGTTGAATTTTGAATCCCACATCCGCTAAAACCTGCTTGTTTCCATAAAAAGCTGATTTCAGATCAATGGTCAGCATGATTTACTCCTCCTTCTTCCAATCTCAATTGATAAGCACTTCTTAAGTAGTACACAGCCTCAACTAACTTCAGACTTGGGATCCCCAGCTGATTATCCGGAATCACAAGAACCTGTCCCTTCTGAACAGCTTGCAGAGCTCTTAGAACTGGATCGCGTTTCCAGGTATTTAGACATCTTTGACGAAACGAGGTTTTTGCTTGGCCTGGAATGTGGCTTGCGAGGACGATCCACTCTGGATCATTTCTGAGCAACCATTCCTTGGAAATCGTTGGCCAAGGAAGCTTTAACGATTCTGCTACGTTTACAAAACCAGCATTCTTCAAAACTTCGCTCCCATAAGTTCCAGTTCCAGCAACGATCTGTAAGCTATCTGCAAATGCAATAATTGCAGATCTTGGTTTATTGGAACTCAATTGAATTGCAGCCAATAGTTCATTGGCCTCCAGGACTTTTGTTTTTGCAAACTCGCTCTGCCCCACCAAATCCCCTAGCCACAAGATCTGTTCAAGAACATCGGCAATCCGATTCTGACGAAAGGTTTCTACCTGAATTCCAAAACGCTCTATCTTCTTTTGAGCATGAGCGGGAAGCAACGAGCCAGCGAGAACCATGTCAGGCTCCACTTTTAAGATCGATTCGAGCTCAGGATCCAAAGCTCCTCCTACTCGAGCGACATCTCTCGCCTCGTCTGACCAAGCACAATATCGAGTAATTCCTACCAATGTTTTCTCAGCATTGAGTTCATGCAGCATCGCTGTAATCGCAGGAGAAAGACTGACAATTCGAACGGTTTCTGATGCTTTTGCAGCGGCGTCAGAATAAAACAACAGGCATATTCCGATTCCCAGACCGAATCTCACTATCCTCATAAGGAAGACGTTACGAAAGCTCCGGAGCTTTAGCAAGGAATCGACTTCCCCAACCCTTTACCTATTAATCAATAGATCTCTACAAATGTCCAATTGACTTTATGCCACTTTTCGAGTCTATTAGTGGAATTAAGAGCTTGGCAAAAATCTTTATAACACTCCAATCGATCTGGCTCTTTCCTGCAGCAGGTTGGTCCCACCCTGCAGGTCCAGTTCATCTACATGGACATACCGAATCCGGAGCAAGCCACGTGGCGATCCACTCGATTGAGGCACTTATTGTTCTCGGCCTTTTGATCACCTCGGCTCTTGTGATCTACTATTCCCTCCCAAAGCGACAAGCCGCTAAGCAAAAGAAAAAATAAGGATAGTTTTGAACTCTTGGCTGAACACAAATTAGAACGTGCTCAGCCCCAGCTTTTAAAATGCTTCTTCATACGCCGGTCGTATTTGCGTTGCCAGCGCTCTTCGCGAGAAAGAATGTAGTTTTCCCAATAATACATTCCTAAGCGCACGATTACGTAAAGAACGACAATCGAGGCGATAAAAATCCAAAAAAGCATACCTGGCATAGCTCATTTGATATTACAAAAAGAAGACGTGAGTGCAATTGATTTTCCGCTCTAGTACCTTGATTCTAATAAAACGTTATTATTACCCACAGGAGCAGAAGCAAACAGGAAATACTAACAATTGAAATTAGTGAACCCGTAGATACTAAATCCTTACTTTGAATTGAACGTGTTGAATAAACGATAGCATTGGGTGGCGTGCTTATGGGCAAGCTCATCGCTAGGGAAGCACTAACCGCAACCGCGAATGCGCCCATGACCGGCGAAATACCTGCCACAACGACAATCATTGGAATCATCATATTAGATGCGGCCGTATTACTCATAAAATTGGACAATACCAACGTTGCTACCGCCATTCCAGCTAACACGAAAAATACAGAAACGAAATCGAGAGGAATAAAGCTGACCAGTTTTTCAGATAAGCCGGAACGCTGCATGCCCACGCCGAGGGCTAAGCCCCCCGCAAGGAGAAGTAAGATATCCCAATCCATTTTTTTAAGATCTTCCTCACGAATCATTCCAAACATTGTAAAAGCCGTTACGGGAATCAAAGCAACCACTCCCGAAGGAATTCCATGCAAAGGTTCACTAACCCAGAGCGCAATACATGCCGCAAAAACAATCATGACGATATAAAGGGCTCGACTCTTTTTCACTTTTCCTTCGATGGAGATGTCGAGATTCTGATTTCTCGGCCGATACAGCTTCAACATCAAGACCCAAAGAAAAACAAGTAACCCAAGGGCAAGCGGGACCCCGAAATACATCCACTGCAAAAAGTTAATGGGCTCTCCGATACTCGCTAGAACGCTTGCGGCAACCGCGTTTGGAGGCGTCCCGATAATTGTACCGACCCCGCCGATATTTGCAGAGAAAGCAACCGACAAAAAGAGACATTTTCGAAACGGGTCATGTTCATCTATTCGTTGAGCCACCGGAGTCAATATCGCAATCATCATAAGACACGTTGCTGTATTTGACATGAACATGGACAAGATGCCTGTTATAAAGATGACCCCGAGAAGAAATACAGAAGGTCGATTCCCCAGAGGTTTTAGGAGTGCCTGAGCCAGAAGTTGGTCAAACCCATACTTTTTTGCTGCAGCAGCTAAGGTAAATCCACCGAAGAACAAAATAATAATCGGACTTGCGATAGGATTCAGAAAAATCCGATAACTCTCCTCCAACCCACTTTCTCCCAAGCCCAAAGCTCCCCCGGGACGTCCAAGCAAAAATACCTCTGCTGAAATCACCAAAATGGCTGTGGCAAAGGGTGGGATAGCTTCTGTCATCCAGAAACCGGCAGCAACAACAAAAATTCCGAGAGTCAGCTGTTGACCTAAGGTGAATCCAGGGAGTGGAATGAAGATGGCCAGGAGCCCCAAAAGTCCAATTAATCCAACTTGAAACACCGGACCCCATATGGGGCGAGGAGAGTGAGGCTCCGGGCGTTGCCCGCTCGCTCTATAAAACTCCGAAGTCTTCAGCAGATTCTCTTTAGCCCATCCTGACCATCGAATCATGTTGCAAAATAAAATGGACAAATCTTATTTTAAGTCAATCTATAAATAAGATTTTCTAATCTTTATTCAACGCGTTTGTTGACATCATTCTGGGTAAATTGCCACAGATCTTCCAACATCTGCAGCACTTGCCCTTTGATCTCCGGCAAGGATTCCGCACTGGAGACATTCTCTCGGTAAAAGAAATAAAACTTGATCTTGGGCTCGGTTCCCGAACCTCGAATGGCTACTCGAGCTCCACCTTCAAGATGGAAGATCAACATCTTCTGTTTCGGGATAGCTTTGCCATCACAGTCTTGAACATCATCCACTTCAAAATTCTGTAATCGTTCCACCTTCTTGGGGCCCCAAACTTCCGGCGCGTTTTCGAGATAGCTCGCTAACAATTTTTGAATCTTTGCAGCCCCTTCAGCTCCTTCAAATGTTAATGTCCCAAGCTTTTCCAGATAGAATCCATATTTAAGATACAAGGAGTCTAAAAACTCCAATAACGTGAGATCATTGGCCTTACACCAAGCCGCCACCTCGGCAAACATTAACACCGCAGCGTTGGCATCCTTGTCTCGCACGGCATCTCCCGCCGAGTATCCGTAGCTTTCTTCACCACCAAATACAAAGTAGGTGCTCTTTTCGAGGAGTTGATTCCGCCATTCACCTTCGTCAATACCTTCAGGTCTGCCCCCGGCGGCTTTCTCATAGTCATTGAGTTTCTCGCCAATGAATTTGAATCCGGTTAAGGTTTCGACGCACTTGACTTCATAGGACTCTGCGATCGCCTTTTGTAGATCGGTCGTCACGAATGTTTTGATCAAAGCCGCATTCTTTGCATTCTCTTGCGAAAGAATTCCCCTATTGAATGAGCGCTCCAAGCGATATGCTGCGATGATCGATCCAATCTGATTTCCACTTAGAAGTTCGTATGCACCATTTCGGTCGCGCACCGCAACCCCCATTCGGTCTGCATCTGGATCGGTTCCTGCGACAAAATCTGCTTCTAAAAACTTTGCCTTCTCAATACCAAGTGCGAGGGCTTCCCCATTCTCCGGATTTGGGGACTTAACGGTAGGAAATCCACCATTGGGAGCTGATTGGTCCTCAACAACTGCATAGCCAAAACCGAATTGATCCAAAATTTTAGGAACACTTTGAATTCCAGTTCCATGAATCGGTGTAAAGACGATCTTGAGTGCATCCGCTTGCTCACGAATCACCTCAGGCTCCAACACCAGACCTGCAAGTGCTTTTAGATAGGCTTCATCCAGTTCTGCACCGACGATTTGAATCTCGCCTGAGGTTTCCGATTCTTCAACATCTGCTGATTTCACATCGAGAACTTCCTCAATGATTCGACTCGCATGAGGCTCGACAATCTGTCCTCCATCTGAGAAATACGCTTTATAGCCATTATCATGAGGCGGGTTGTGACTGGCCGTTAGCATTACTCCTGCATGGGCTTTGAAAAATCGGACTGCAAAGGATAGCTCCGGAGTTGAACGCTCTTCACGAACTAGAAAAGCTACCCCTCCTCGCTTTTTAATAATAGACGCAGCGAGCTCAGCAAATTGCCGCGAAAAATAGCGGGTATCGTGGGAAAGAACGATTTTGGGAGACTCCTCTGGAAACTGTTTCTTGATGTAGTTGATTAACCCTTGAGTTGCTCGCGTAATATTGAACTCGTTCATCACGTTCGTGCCAGCCGCTGGATATTGAGGTGGCATGGCCTCGCCCTGGTCTCCCTTCTCCGCATCCGTAACGACTTTACCAATGGTCCGTCCTCGCAAGCCGCCCGTTCCAAATTTGAGTGTTTGGTAAAACCGATCATTGAGCTCCGTCCACTGCTCGTCTTTGATAAGTTGCTGTACGCTTTCGGTTTCTACCGGGGAACATCCAGCTTCTTCCAAGAGGAAAAGAATGTTATCGCGAGAAGATTCTAAAAGGGCACCTGCATCCACCGCAGGTTGTAGGGCGTCACGTAATTCACTCATAAGGCAATCGGTTTAACGCCTGTAGTCTCAAAATCCAAGCCTTTACCCAAAAAGAATCCGAGATCCCCAAGAGCTTCAACCCCTCACGGGCTTAGGAACAATAACGAATCCCGTATCAGGAGTCCCGAGAACTTCTGTCTGCCCTCCTTGCCACATCCAATGTTGATACGCTAGGAGTGCACACATAAAGGCATCCGTCTGATCTTCTATCGGTTTACTCCAGGGCTGTTCCAAAAGATGATTTATTTTTTTGGACTCCTTAAGCTTCGGACATTCGCGATTGATTAACCGTTTCAATGAGCGTTGGAGACGGGAAAACTCAGCTCGTTTTTCAGCAACTAACCCCTTTTTGTATTTGAAGATTTTTTTCAACCGAAACCATCGAATGGTGCAGGGATGGGGGAACGTTTCGAAAACCTGCCGCCGATGCCATGGGGGATTTGCGCCAATCTCAAAACCGGATTTCTTCAGTTTGTCAACAACCCGTAACGGTCGGGCACATCGTTTTCGATTAGCCGGATAAGCGCCTGCGTGGGCCTTGCCAAAAACACGGTGCAGCAATCCGTCGACAGGCCGTGCGCCTGTTTGATTGGGACAAACCACAGGAGCATCTATCGCCATAAGAACTCCCGATCCGCCTGGAATACGATCAAACACTCCGAGCAACTCGACATCCCCGTGACTCAATCCAAGAAAACGGCAGCAAACCCGATCCGGATGCCCTTCTAATAAGCAGATTCCATCCGGATTTTTTTCTCCCCAGGCAAGATCTACGCCAGCAATAATCATTCGGGACGCATTACCTCACTACCAAAATATTCATGCAATGCTTTAGGCAATCGAACCGAGCCATCAAGCTGTTGGCCCGTCTCCACTAAGGCAACGTATAGTCGCGGAAGGGCCGTTCCCGATCCATTCAGAGTATGACAAAAACGATTTTTCTTGTTGGTGTCCTTAAAGCGAAGCTGCATCCGGCGGGCTTGAAATTCTTCAAAATTACTGCAAGACGAAACCTCTAGATATAAATCACTACCCGGAGCCCACACTTCAATATCGTAGCATTTGGCAGCCCCGAACCCAAGGTCTCCCGTGCACAATTCAATCGTTCTGTAATGCAACTCTAATTTTTCCAAAACGCTCTCTGCTTCCCGTCGTAATTCATCCAGCGCTTGATACGATTTATCTGGATGAACAATCCTAACAAGTTCAACCTTATCAAATTGATGCATTCGAATCAACCCTCGGGTTTCCTTTCCCGCGCTTCCCGCCTCTCTTCGAAAACAAGGGGTGTAGGCCACATTGCGAATAGGCAGATCGGCTTCGGCCAAAATACTCTCCCGGTAAAGATTCGTTACAGGTACTTCAGCTGTGGGAGCAAGAAAAAGACCCCCACCTTCAAACCCATACATATCCTCACGAAACTTCGGCAGCTGACCCGTTCCCTGCATGACATTCTCCCGCACTAGAAACGGAGGCGAAACCTCTTGGTAACCATGCTCTTTAGTATGAATATCCAACATAAACTGCAAAAGAGCTCTCTGGAGGCGAGCCCCGGCTCCTTTGAACACGGCAAACCCACTACCCGATAGTTTCGCCGAAGCTGAGAAGTCCACCCAACCCGCTTCTTGTAATAGATCCACATGCTCTCTCAGCTCATGGTCAAACGTCGGTTTCTCCGAATAGCGATGGATTTCCGGATTATCTTGCTCAGAACTTCCCTCCGGACAGTCAGGATGAGGGATGTTTGGAATGCTTAATAGGCAGTTACGTTGCTTTTCATCAACACCGGCTTGCTTGTGATCCAACTCGGCAATTCGTTCCGACCTTTCTTTCATTCCACTCAGCAAATCATCGGCTGATTCACCCTTCTTTTTACGAACCCCAATTTCCTTACTGATCGAATTACGCTCGCTCTTGAGTTGCTCAACATCTGCAATAATTTTTCGGCGTTCAGCATCGATGTCCAAGACATGGTCGATCGAAGACGGGTCTTCTCCCCTTAACTTTAGTCGCTCCTTAACCCAATCAGGTTTCTCTCGAATGAGGCGTATATCCAACATAGATCGGACATTAAAGCGGCATAGGACATGAAAAGCAATCGCACTAAAAAAGAACTATTCATTCGTTGAGTTACCGACTTGTCGAATCCCCATTGCCAACGCTAGCGTCTTCGTGTGACTTGGCGGGTAAAAGTCCTATCTTCTTTAATGATACTGGTTTTCGCAGGCTTCTGTTTTCTGTACCTGCGAATCTACGTCGCTCCGAAGCCTCATGGTATCATCGTGTTTATTGTCCCTGGATTAAATCTAGAAACTCTCCATAAGGCCTGCGAAGCCAGATCCTCCGAAATAAAGAATCAGTCATTGCCGTTCTTTCGGGCGAAAACGACATTAGTTCATACCTTCTCGGTTACTCCAGCTCCGCAAGACCCTGCATCACTTCTATCGCTTTTAAGCACAAACTCGCCTACTCTCGCCAATCATATTGGACTCGATACAAGTCTCAGTCCCACTGATAATTTATTCTACAAAGCACAACGAGCAGGAAGAATGATTGGGCTTGTCTCGAATTGCTCGCTGCTCGAACCCGAAAATGCTGCTTTCTATGCGCATACCGAAGACAGCTCGAATCAAATGCAAATTGCAAAACAACTCTTTGATTCAACTACGATTAATATCATTCTGGGAAGCGCGTCTACCAACCTGAGAAATGTCGAAGATCGAAATCTATTGGAGGAGGCCAAATTAAGTGGGTATCGATATGTCGTGGATAAAGACACATTAATGGACACCCCCCGATGGAGGACTCGAAAACTGCTCGGGCTTTTTCCAAAAACGTCTTCACCAGAAGCTTCACTTTCGGATCAAGTTCAGGTTGCTATTGAATGCTTACAATACCATCTGGGCGGCTATTTCTTGATCGTTACCCATACTGCAAACAAATCTAGGAATGGATGTCGCAAAGGTCATCTAAATGTCCGGTCCGTTCAGGAAATCGAAGACGCCATTGATACGGCAAAAAACTTTGCGGGGGAAAAAGCGCTGGTACTTTTGTATGTTCCCTACACCACCACTTTTCAACGAGCACAGCATTCCGAAGAAGAAATCATTTCTTTTCCCGATGCAGAAAATCCAACAGGTCTTGGTTGGGCTGTTTTATTTCAAGACTCACATGAATTTCCTGGGTTTCAAACTCCATGTGACCTCCATCAATTAATCGAACGAAATCTGTGAAACAAACGGACGTTAAAAAACTCTTAAAATCTCTTGGATTCCGTCCCCTCAAGTCCTTGGGGCAAAACTTTCTTATTGAAGATGGGTTGTGCGACTACATTGCAAACCAAATTACAACAGCACCTGATGACTTTTGGCTGGAAATCGGACCTGGACTCGGAGCTTTAACTCGGAAGCTGTTGAGTAGAAATGGAGTCAAACTAACTGCCATAGAGCTCGATCACGGACTGTGTAAATACCTTCGTAGTGAATTTGCAGAAAATGAAGTCTTTGAATTGATCGAAGGTGATGCCGTGAAGGAAATCGCAACCATTGATCAGATCAGCGTAGTTGCGGGTAATCTCCCCTATAATATTTCGACTCCCTTACTTGTAGAAATTCTCAATCGGCAACAACTTCCCGAAGAAATTGTATTCACTCTACAAAAGGAAACAGGAGAACGTTTCTGCGCTCGCTCCAAAACTAAGGCGTATGGAGCAATCACAGTTTTACTTCAGTCCTGTTATCATGTCGAATGCAGAAGATCTTTGAATCACGAAGTATTCTACCCCCAGCCAAACGTTGATTCCGTGGTCTTCTATGGGAAGAAAAAGGGCGATGCCTTAGCACCTGACTTAAGAATCCCATTCTATAAACTCCTTCGTGCCGCCTTTGCTCAACGGAGAAAAAAACTGCGCAATACAATCGGTCTTGATTCAGATCTACGTCCCGAACATCTATCCGTAAATGAATGGAAGCAAGCGTTTCTTACCCACCACAGCAAAGCTTCATTATAAAAGACAGCGCAACACACAAACCTGTCCTGGTTGCATTGCAATGCATCTCGAGTCAACTCGCAC
>JBCCKK010000104.1:0-10537 GCA_039027395.1 Verrucomicrobiota bacterium
ACGGCTATTAAAACGGCGCGTGTAGGTATTTTGAAACCATTTCATCCCCTCCACCAAATTAGGTTCCGGGGTTTCTAGAAGCCAATGATAGTGATTATCCATCAGGACCCAGGCATGGACTAGCCAACCCGTTTTTTCGCAGACTTCTGCTAACGTTTCTAGATAGCGCTCACGATCTTGTTCGTCACGAACGATAGGTTCTCTGCGATTGCCACGAGCCATCACATGATAGACCGCGCCTGGATACTCAATTCGAGGCTGTCTTGGCATAAAGTAAGGGTAATCATGGGTCTCCTTTTGTCAATATTGTCACCTGACCCCTTTTTACGTGACCCCTTTTTACGGGAGCAAACCAAGTGGTCAGCGACTCAGGTTCGGGAGCATTTGAATAAGTTGGTCGACATGGAACTGGTACACGTCCACAGGTTGAATGGCTATTCCGGTCGCCACTGCTACGAACTGGCTTATCAGGGTGAGGGGGACGGAGTTAGAGAGAATGGCTATGCCATTGTCGGTTCATGTCGGGCAAATGTCGGTTATTCAGCCGATAAAGAAAATCACTTGGCAGCAACAGCTTAGAGTGAAAATAAGACAAATATTACAATATTACGGAAGGTAAACGGGAAATGTTTTTCAGACAACTGCTTCAAGACGCCTTGCGCGAGGCTAAAACCAGCAATGACCCGCAGAGCTTGGCTTTTCTGCTGGGTCGCTATCTGGAATACATCAAAGTCAGGAACTACACGGATCAGACGGTGTACAACCGAGCCAAGATGTTACGGCGATTCAAACTGTATTGCCATGAACTCGGAATCAAGAAGGCGAGGGATGTAACCCGCCAGACCGTGCTGAACTACCAGAGCCACCTGTTTCACTACAAAAAGCAGAACGGAAAAGGATTGGCCGTTGGGACACAAAAACAATGGCTCAGTGCCGTCTCATCCTTCTTTGGCTGGCTGACTCGTGAGGGATTGATTCTCTACAATCCGGCATCCGATCTTGAAATGCCGCGTAAAGAATCACGTTTGCCGAAAACCATTCTGAGCCATGAGGAAGTAGAAGCCGTCATGAACGTGCCAAATACGAAAAAGCCAATGGGCATCCGTAATCGGGCAATTCTGGAATTTCTGTACTCGACTGGTGTCCGGAGAACCGAGCTTTGTATGCTCGATGTTCAGGATGTGGACTTTGACCGCTCAGTTGTCCGTGTGGAGCAGGGGAAGGGGCACAAAGACCGATATACACCCATCGGTGAACGAGCTTTAAAATGGCTGGAGAAATACATCACCGAAGCTCGACCAGTCCTGAAACCGATTGTAGGGGAACAGGCTTTGTTTCTGACTGCAAATGGCGAACGCATCAAGCCGGATCGCATTGGCGCACAGGTGCATGACTGGATCAAAAAAGCGGACATTGGAAAGCAGGGCAGTTGCCACGTCTTCCGCCATTCCTTCGCAACGTCTTTGCTGGAAAACGGCTGCGATATTCGCCACATCCAAATTATGATGGGTCACGAAAAGCTCGAAACGACTCAAATTTATACCCACGTTTCTCTAACCGAAGTTCAAGCCGCTCACGCCAAATGTCACCCTGCTAGAGTTAAATAGACTCGCATTAAAGTCGTTATGCGACATTATAGATGTCGTAATTTATCAAGTTGACTATGGATATCGACACAGCATGGAAGCGTCTTAGTGAAATGGGGGACATTAAGAATGCTGCTATAAGTAAGTTTGTGGATCGTGTTCTTACTGTGTCTTCTAGCGCATTGGCTTTCTCAATTACATTCAGAGGCTCACTAGTAGGTGTGGGAGCCCAGGATGTTTGGCTGTTGAAGGTAGCCTGGGTTTCATTGGGATTGTGCTCTATAGTTGGAGTCTTACTGCACCTTTCTCAGGCATCTGCCGCAAATCGAATGATCAAAAAGATGAAGGGTGATTTGAATGAACGCTATGCTGCAGCCAATCCAGTCTTTGGATTTGGCTTTGCACTTCTCATTTTAGCGTTTCCTGTAGGAATTGCATCTTTGATGATGTTTGGCTTGCTAAACACTAACTGAGGCAATTTGTGGCAGGTAAGACAGATATAGGAAACACTACACACAACGATGTAGAAGAAATTGGCTGCGATGGGCTTATTGGTGGCGTAGCTGTACAGACTAAAAGCAATCGCATCGTTAGAGCTAATGAAGTGACTAGCCAAGATGGTCCGTTTCATTGCATGGAATGCTTAACGGATTGTGTTGTAAGGAAATGCACGGAAAAAATTGATCATTTTGCGCATAAAGCTCGTTTGAGCCCGGTTATTGGACGAGGAGAAACCGATCTACATAGAAATTGTAAGGAGGAAATCCGAGATGGATTATTACAGCTATTTCCTTCAGGTAATTGGGAATGTGAGCGCCCAATACCGGAGAATAAGGATAAGAAAATTCCTAAACTTATCCCTGATATTAGCGGGCGAATTAATGGCAAGCCTGTAGTCATTGAAATCCAAGCTAGTTACCTTACTGTGCCGAAGATTGTTAAAAGGTCTGTAGCATATAGGGCAAAAAAATGTGCTGTTTTGTGGGTAGTTCCACTTAAAGAAGAGCTAGGAAATAAAAATTTTAGGCCAAGACTATACGAACGCTATCTCCACAGTATCTACTATGGCAGAGTATATTATTGGATGCCGGGAGACGGTCTTTTGTTACGCCCTGTTCACTATGGAATAGCTCATCGATATATTGAAGAATCTGAGTGGTATGGTTCTGATGCAGAATTACATCAGGCTGGGGGCTATGACAAACCATACAAAATTATTAAAAAACCTGAGTATGGAAGCCGTGTTCATATAGCTAGCGATTTTCATTGGCACGATCGCAAGGAATTCACTCCATGGAATGAAAACAAGGCTGTCCCATCTCTGTTCACTTGGCAGGACACAGTCAAGGTATGGTGGAATGTTAATGAGCAAAAGAAGTTCGAATCTAGGTATAGTGCATCAAGCGATGACTAAATACTTAGGATGCTCTTTGATATATACGATTTAGGGAACTAGCACTCTTCTTAACCCGCGATCCCGTAGGGTGTAAGTTTTGTTTCATAGGATACGAAAGATTTGGTTTAGTAGTAAGTTCGAAGAAGTGGAGAGTAGCCTGCGGATTTGAGGCGGCGGAGGGTGGATTCTGCTTGGTTGGGGGACTTGAATTTTCCGACGAGGACTCGGTAGTAGGTGTTTCCCGATTGCTGGGCTTCGACGATTCGGACGGATGAATAGTCCCGAGACAGTTGAGATTTGAGTTGTTGGGCGGCGCGTTCCTTTTGGAATGAGGCGACTTGGATCGCGTGGCCTTGGGCGGGGGTGTTGGTTTCTTGGGTGTAGCTTCGATTTGTTCCTAGGATTTCCACTTCCACGGGAATGACACCTTCTTGGATCATATCAATTTGTTTGGCAGCACCGTAGGAAAGATCGAGGTCTCGACCTTTGACAAAGGGGCCTCGGTCGTTGATGGTAACGATTGTGCTTCGCCCGTTTTTGGGATTGGTCACACGAAGTCGAGATCCCATGGGAAGCGTTTTATGTGCAGCGGTTTTACCATGCATGTTGTACACTTCGCCCGATGCGGTTTTGCGACCGTGGAAAGGCTCGCCATACCAGGAGGCGGTCCAGAGCCCTTCGGGAGTCGGTTCGGTTGGATCAAAATGAGTGCAGCTGACGAATCCGACCACTAAGCCTGCTCCAACGCAAAGGAAAACGGCATGAATCGGGTTCATTTACTCTTAGCGCTAGACGATGACGTATTTAAGACCTTGAGGGCTTTGGCCACATTTGAGGGGCGGAGGATAAGCAACCCACTTTTTGCGCTGGGGCTGGTCGCACAATAGGCGTATTCGATATTGATTTTGTTATCGGCGAGGGTTTTGGCAATCCGGCCTAGACTTCCAGGGCGGTTGGAGCCTTCGATCATCAGAACTTCATTTTCGACAGCGAGGGCTCCGTAGTCCTCAAAAATATCGAGAGCCTTACGCGGCTGGTCGACGATGAGCCGCACCACCGAATGGTCGATGGTATCGGAAGTGCTGATCGCGTAGATGTTGACTTTGGCTTTGGCGAGCAAGTCACAGACGCCAATGAGTGTTCCTGGTTTGTTGGCCAGAAAGAGGGCGAGTTGAGTGGCGATCTGCATGGAGCTTACGACTTCAGCGCGGGTTTATCGAGTTTCGCCGAAGCGGCAATCGGAGCGGCCGCAGGTTTGGGCACGACTTTCCAAAACTTGGATTTAAAGTGTTCCCAGTTGCCTAGGATTTCCTTGGATCGTTTGCTCTCCGTGGCTTCCAAGTGCTCGTAAAGTAAGCCTTTGACTAATGTTTCGTCATTTTCTTGTTCGACGCGTTCGATGGCTACCATGTCGGCGTTGTAAAGCGAAGGGAATTCTTCAAGTGGATCGAGAACGAAGGCGCAGCCTCCGGACATTCCCGCACCAAAGTTCTTTCCGGTTGGGCCAGTGACAACAACGACACCATTGGTCATGTATTCGCACCCGTGATCACCTACGCCTTCAACAACGGTTCGGGCCCCACTATTACGAACGGCAAAGCGTTCACCGGCCATTCCGTAGATGAAGAGGTTTCCTCCGGTAGCTCCGTATAAACACGTGTTTCCGCAAATAATGTTTTTCGATGCGTCGAAGGTGGCGTCGGGATGGGGAACCAGAATGATTTCTCCTCCGGTCATTCCTTTGCCGACATAATCGTTGGCTTCTCCTTTGAGATAAAGACGAACGCCTTTGACTAAGAAGACCCCAAAGCTCTGTCCGGCACTTCCGGTAAGGTCGAGATTGATGACGCGATCAGGCAGTGCTTGATCACCGAAACGGTAGGCGATCTCACCACTGAGTTGGGTTCCGATACTCCGGTTAATATTGTGAACCTTGTATTCGAGATTAATCGGCTTTTGAGTCTGTAAGGTGCTCTTGACGTCTTGCAGAATTTTTCCATCCAAAGGACGATCTTCGAGTTTATCATTCCGCTCCCAAGTGTGATATCTCGGGGTGAGGTCGTCAATATCGGGAACGTGTAAGAGTGCTCCAAGATCAACCGTATTGGCTTTGGGGTGGTCTGGGATCGAAATTTGTTCGAGGAATTCGGTGTGACCAATTAATTCTTCCATCTTGCGCACGCCGAGCTCCGCCATAATTTCACGGACTTCGTCGGCAATTGCTTTGAGGTAGGTCACAAAACCATCAGGACTTCCCTTGAATTTGCCGCGGAGTTTTTCGTCCTGAGTGGCGATTCCAACTGGACACGTATTGAGGTGGCACTGGCGGACGTAGACACATCCTTGAACGAGAAGGGCTGCGGTTCCGAAGTTGTATTCCTCGGCTCCCAGGATAGCAGCGGTCACGATATCCCGACCGGTTCGCATTCCACCGTCGGTGCGGAGTGTGATACGATTACGCAAATCATTGAGGAGAAGAACCTGCTGTGTCTCGGCCACGCCGATTTCCCAGGGGCTTCCCGCGAACTTAATGGATGACAATGGGGACGCACCGGTGCCTCCGTCATGACCACTAACTAGAATGATATCGGCATGCGCTTTGGCAACTCCGGCAGCGATGGTTCCAACACCGGCTTCGGCAACTAATTTAACGCAGACTTTCGCTCTTGGATTGACTTGCTTGAGGTCATAAATCAACTGGGCTAAGTCTTCAATACTGTAGATATCGTGGTGGGGTGGAGGAGAGATCAACATCACTCCAGGGGTGCTGTGTCGCAAACGAGCAATCAGAGCCGAAACCTTATGGCCGGGGATCTGTCCCCCTTCACCGGGCTTTGCCCCTTGTGAAATTTTGATTTCGATCTCTTCGGCACTAGCGAGATATTCGGCGGTGACCCCAAAACGGCCGGAAGCCACTTGTTTGATACGACTGTTCTTGGAATCGCCATTCTCCATCGGGGTGAATCGATCTTTGTCTTCACCTCCTTCACCGGAGTTGGATTTCCCTCCGATGCGGTTCATAGCAATGGCTAAGGCTTCATGAGATTCTGGCGATAACGCTCCGAACGACATTCCTGCTGAGGTAAATCGTTTGAGAATTTCGTCCGCGGGTTCCACTTCGTCTAAGGGGACTGCTTTACGTGGTTTGAATCGAAAGAGATCACGAATCGCAACTGGTCGGTTTTGGGTGAGAGCATCGACGAATTTGCGGTAGTCTTCCTTATTGTTGGCTTTATCAGGGCCTTTGATTCCCACGAACTTGTGAAGACTCTGTAGAACCGGGGGTGTGATGGAATGCATTTCACCATCACGTCGGTAGCGATAGAATCCCGCCTGTGGTGGCTTGGGGCTTTCCGCATCACGGTATGCGGTTTCGTGGCGTTGAATGGTTTCCCGAGAAATCTCAGTGAGTCCAATACCTCCAATAAAGGAATCGGTGGCGGTGAAATATTTGTCTACGATGTCCCGATGAATACCGACGGCTTCAAAGATCTGGGCTCCATGGTAACTGGCAAGTTTGGAGATCCCCATTTTGGACATGATCTTCAATAAGCCTTTATCAATGGCAGCAACGTAATTTTTGATCGCAGTGGGTTCATCCGTGTCACCGAGTTTTCCATCGGCTATGAGCTTGGCTGCAAGGTCCCAAGTAAGATAGGGGTTAATGGCGGACGCACCGTAACCAATCAAGCAGGCAAATTGATGAACATCGCGAGCCTCGCCCGTCTCACAGACGATACTGGCTTTCATGCGTTTGCCTTCACGGATCAAATGGTGGTGCACGGCACCGACCACCAGTAACATAGGCAGCGGAGCTTCTTCTGCGGAGACGCCTTGGTCGGAAAGAATGATGATCGATTTCCCTTCATCGACAGCGGCTTCTGCTTCCTGACAGACGTGTTGCAAAGCCGTTTCAAAAGCTTCGTGACCTCCCGAAATTTTGAAACGGGTAGAAATCGTTGCCGATTTCAAGTGAGGTTCGTCAAACGATTTAATCGCCTGCAGCTCACGATTGGTGAGCACGGGTGTATCTAAGCGCAATTGTTTAGCGTGTTCGGGTGACTCGTCTAACCAGTTCAGCTTAGTGCCCAGGATTGCTTGGGTGTCCATTACCAGTTTTTCTCGGATTGGATCAATGGCGGGGTTGGTCACCTGAGCAAAGAGCTGGCGGAAGTAGTGGTAGAGGGGGCGGGGGCGCTGGCTAAGAGCCGCGAGCGGGGTGTCATCTCCCATTGAGCCCAAAGGTTCCTGCCCAACCTGGAAAATAGGTTTCAGGATCATTTGCAACTCTTCGTCGCTATATCCAAAAGAGCCGGCTTGACCTGCGAAGGCGGTGGGTTCCAGTTCGCGTGGATCTAAATGACAATATTCCTCATCCTGAGCACTCAGGTCTTTTAAGTGATCTTTAACCCATTCGCTGTAGGGCTGCTTGGAGGCTACCATCTTCTTGATCTCTTCACTGCGGTACAAAATTCCCTCCTGAGTGTCGACTGCGATCATTTCGCCTGGCGCTAAGCGGCCTTTTTCAACAATCGTTTCTTCAGGAATTCGCCCCACACCCACCTCTGAGCTCATCAGTAGCATCCCGTCGCTGGTAATTTTATAGCGAGCGGGGCGCAGACCATTTCGATCGAGACAGGCTGCAATCATGCGACCATCGGTTACGGCTAAGGCAGCTGGGCCGTCCCATGGCTCTGCCATGAGTTCGTGGAATTCGTAGAAACCTTGAACATCCGGATCGGTTTTACCGCGTTCAGAACGGAATGCGGCCGGGACCATCATCATCATCGTGTGTAAAACGTCACGTCCGCTTTGAGCCACTAGCTCAAGGGCGTTGTCTAAGCTGGCAGAGTCACTACTTCCTTTTTGAATGACATCTTCGAGAGAATCGCTGCGATCTTCCCAAAGTGGAGAGGCGAAGTCGGCTTCGCGAGCGCGGACCCAATTCCGGTTTCCGCGAACCGTGTTGATTTCACCATTGTGGGCAAGCATGCGAAACGGTTGAGCTAAGCCCCATGTGGGAAAGGTGTTGGTGCTGTAGCGTTGGTGGAAGAGGGCTAAAGTGGTTTTATATTCGGGATTGTGCAGATCGTCGAAATAACGCTCGAGCTGAGGCGCTGTGAACATTCCTTTATAAACGATCATTCGGGCCGAGAGAGATGAAATGTAAAAGTCAGGGAGGGCTTCCTCTTGAGCTTGTTTTTCGATCTTGCGACGGCACCAGTAAAGCGTGCGTTCGTATTGATCGTCATTTAACTTGTCGGCATCGGGACGGAGAATGAAAATTTGTTCGATCTGAGGGCGTGTCGCGGCGGCCTTATCGCCGAGGACTTTTGGATTCACGGGAACTTCTCGCCATCCGAGAGAGACGAGCCCTGCTTCTTCGATTACGTCTTCGGTGATTTTTCGGATATGAGCCTGGCGGTAGGCATCTTCAAGTGGCAAAAAAAACATGCCCACACCGAGATCGGAATCGTTATAGAGCTCATGCCCACGCTCTTTTAGTAGGGGTTTAAAGATTTCAACTGGGATTTGAGTGAGCACACCAGCCCCGTCACCTGACTTGGCGTCGGCGTCGACAGCTCCCCGGTGTTGCAGGTTACATACGCAACCTAAAGCTTTGCTAATGATACGGTTAGAGCGGTTGCCGTGAACATTCGCCACAAAACCGACACCGCAGTTATCACGCTCGGACTGTGGGTTATAAAGCCCCTCAGCAGGCGGCAGGAACATGTAACTTTGGTTTTTCGACATCCAAACAGTTTATGATTTGATGGGCTAGGCGCAAGAAATTATAAGATGAATTACACAGTTGTTTCGTTTTTTTACCTTTTGGGGACCGATTTTTATGCGTAAAGGTGTAATTAGTCAGGTTTTGAGTAACTAATTTAGGCTAGTGAACTGTTAATGGAAAAGAATCAAAATGGGGAAATGATGCGATTGGATCTAAGGCTCTTTGAGTTGGGCTTAGTGCGCAGTCGCGAACAAGCCGCTCGTCGGATTCGGGCGGGTGCTGTGCACGTCAATGGTCAGGTGGTAACCAAGCCCTCTCGGCTAGTGAGTAATGAAGCGATTCTGAAGGTTACGGAACCGGAAAAATATGTTGGGCGAGGTGGGTTGAAGTTGGAAGCCGCATTAGATGCCTTTGAGACGCCAGTCTCTGGAATGCTGTGTTTAGATGTCGGAGCTTCAACGGGTGGTTTCACCGATTGTTTGTTGCAACGAGGTGCTGCTCGGGTAATCGCAATCGATGTTGGACACGGACAGATGGTGGAGCCTTTGCGCCGTGACAAACGAGTTGAGGTGTATGAAGGAATCAATGCCCGTGAGTTAGTCCCACGGCATTTTGGGTGTGCCTTTGATTTGGTGGTTATGGATGTTTCTTTTATTCCGCTTCGATTGGTGCTTCCCGCGGTTGTCAATCAGGTGAAGGAATCTGGCTGGTTGATTGCCTTGATCAAACCGCAATTCGAGTTAAGTTCGGAGCAAAGGAATCGTCAGGGAGTGGTGAAAAATAGCAAATCTCACGACCAGGTGGTGGAGGCGATCGCAAATTGGTTTAAACAGCAAAATGAGTGGGACGTGCAAGGAGTGATCGATTCACCTGTGTTAGGTGGAAACGGGAATAAGGAATTTCTGATATGCGCAAGAAAGTGAAGCAGGTTTCAGTTCTGGTAAATCCTGCAAAGTCCCAAGTGGCAAATATTACCACGCAGCTCAAGACCTTGTTTTCTGAGAAGGAAATAGACGCCGTTTGGCACCGAGATAAAAAATCGTCGTATCGGCACACCAAAACACCTGAGCCGCTTTCTCTGCCCGATGACGACATGGTCATTGTCTTGGGAGGCGATGGAACGCTGTTGCAGGCGGCTCGACGTACGCTGGAGCACCAAACTCCGATTTTGGGAATCAACGCAGGGTCGCTGGGATTTCTGACATCGATTTCTGGTCAGGACGCTATTGAAGGAGCCCGACGCATTTTGAAAGGAGACTACGCCCTTGATCATCGATCTTCGCTTGCGCTGAAAGTATTTCGCGACAATAAAGTCATTTTCGAAGGATGGGCGATGAACGAAGCAGTCGTGGCTCGTGGTCAGCATTCCCATTTGGTTTCGATCGACCTTCATGTAGGCGAGGAATTAGCAACATCCTATGCGTGTGATGGATTGATTCTCGCGACACCCACGGGTTCGACGGCTTATTCGGTGGCTGCGGGTGGTCCCATTTTGAGTCCTCAGGCGGGTGTCTTCGTAGTAACACCGATTTGTGCTCATTCTCTAACCAACCGCCCGCTGGTTATTTCGGACGGAGTGAAAGTGCGGTTTATGATCCCAGAGGGCAGCCCTGGCCTGGTGATGCATGCCGATGGAATTCAATGTTGTCAGCTTCATTCCGGAGACTACCTCGAATTGAGCAAATCAACACATCGGGTTTCTCTTGTGCACCTTCCTGAGACGACATTCTATTCAATTTTGCGACAGAAGCTTCACTGGAGTGGAAGAGCCTAATACAATCTTAAGGATTCGGCATTGTCATTGATACGGGAATGATTTAA
>JBCCKK010000105.1:0-10349 GCA_039027395.1 Verrucomicrobiota bacterium
ATCCGACGATCCGAATTCGGCTCAATCAGCTGATTGAAAAGATCGAGCTTTCGCTCGAACAGAAGAACGATGACCCCTTCAAGCGACAACTACAGCAGTATGTCATTGAAGGTGAAATCCAACAGCACGTTGCTAAAGCGCTCTTAAAGCAACACAAGAAACAACTAAGAGAAAGGTCATAGTATGGAACCATGGTTTGACGGAAATGCGGCAGGAGCCTTGATCGGTTCGGGCTTGGGTATTGCAGGTGCTATCGAAGGCTGCATGGGAAGCTTTCTGATGCTCAAAGGTAAATTAAGGAGACTCGTACTCGGTTTTCATTACTCTCTTATACTCATTTGCTCATGCATCCTAATTTTCGGGGTCTTTGCCTATTTCCAAAAACAGCCAACGACCCTCTGGCTTTCGCTTTTAATCCCAGGAGGAATTGGTGTTTCTGTATGGGCAGCGCTTACTCCTGAAGTGTTAAAACGCTATCGAGAAGCAGAATTGAGAAAAGTCGCAGCCCTGGAGTTGTGAAGTCGAACTTCAGTGTAACCTATGTCTTCGTTGGATCAGCTTAGAAAGCAGGTGGTGCGAGCTAGCTTATTTCCAGCATGCTCGTTGGCGGATGCCATTGATCGCTTGAGATTTGTGCAGGCGGATCCGATTCGAAGTCCGGCTCGCGCCCAGGATCTCATTTTGCGCCATCGGGTTACCGATTATCGAAGTGGCGACTTAGAACGAGTTTACCCTGATCTCCAACTTGAGGAATGTTTTCTGTATGCCTATGGATTTCTGCCCAAAGAACTATGGCAAGTGATTCATCCGAAAGCTCACAAGAAACATTCCCGAAGCGAAGAGATGATTCTCGAAATCATTCGAAACTTTGGTCCAATGCATCCCAAACAGATCGAGTCACATATTGCAGGGAAACGGGTTCGCAACTACTGGGGTGGATTTTCAAGAACAGGAAAGATGTCGATGGATTCCCTACACAACCGCGGGGCGCTGCGGATTGCCCATCGTAATCGAGGAATCCGGGTCTATGAAGTTGCTGAGCCCTTCGAACCATCCTTGTCCAAAAAAGAGCGATTTAAGGCGATTCTCCTTTCAACTCTGAAAAGTATGGGCCCCACCACTCGAACGTTTCTTGTAAGTGAACTAACCCATTTTGGATATCTGGTGAAACCTCTGGAAGCACGACGCATGTGTTTGCAGGAGTTGATCGATACCGGTCAGATTCGCGCGGATGAGGTAGACTCAGTGGAATACATCTCTTTGGACCAAGCGGCTCCCAAGGGAGCACTCTCGGATCGTGTTCGAATTTTGGCTCCCTTCGACCCCATTGTTCGAGACCGCGCCCGTTTTGAACATCTTTGGAATTGGACCTACCGCTTTGAAGCGTACACATCAAAGGCTAAACGTAAACTCGGTTACTACGCCATGCCTGTGCTCTGGCGCGATTGGGTAATCGGCTGGGCCAATGCGAATGTCGAAAACGAACAACTCATCATTGAATTCGGTTACGTCAAAAATCACCCGAAGAGTCGAGAATATCGAAAAGCAGCCAAACAAGAAGCAGCTCGTTTAGCGAAGTTCTTAGGATTGGAACAAACACAGGTTCAAACAAATCTCTAGTTTACCCTGCTTCTAGGCCCTCAAGGAAGCACCTAAGCCTTAGTCGATTAAGGTCGAAGAGTGTTGCACTCACCTACCACGATCTGAATCCTTCCAAATAATTTGAAAGAGACGTATCAACCCATTTTGATCACAGGAATCATTGCGATTACCCTGCTTATTTGCACCTATCTCATTACGCAACATCTACAAGTCGCAGGGCAGCAAAAGCTTGAAATTGCTGAAATCAAAAGTGAAACCGAACGATTCACGCTTCTTCGGGAAGAAACCGTTCAGACGGTGTCGATTGGAGGCCAGGATCTCCTGCTGCTCACCAATGTTTCTTCCGACAACGAATCTGAAACCTTTATCTACCGCTGGGTGGCGGATCGACTCGTCGCTGTTAAAGCAGTCCCTACCGATGAAGAATAATGTCTTAAAGCGACAAGCCTGTCTAGTTGCTCGCCAGTTTGAAATTATGGGGTGGGTTTTAGGTTGGTCTGAACTTAATCATTCGTTTTCAGGCGAAGCATTCCTAAACAAATCCGTTCAGGTATTTGAAGACTATCTTGAGCATAATTAGAACTCACAGTATGAACGGCAGAACGTTTTTAGTTACTGTTGGGATCTGCACTAGCTTCTGTAACCAGTAGGTAGTCGCACTTGGGCCGTTGTAGGAAACGCAAGTCATCCTGAGAGATCTCAATTTTTCGAGTCATCTTCACCTCCTCTTGAGTCAGGTGTAAGTCTCCGCTATTGGTAAAGAACAGGATGCGATGAGCATGCTCCCCGAGTCGACGAGTGACTCGAGGCGGGATCCCCAAACCATAGTTCATATGTCCTGATCCTGCGATCACCACTCCAATGGTCTTTGGGTCTTGCTGCTTCAATGCTTCCACTAAATTTTCAGCCATCGCTTCATCACGACTGACTTGAGCCTGAAAGACGGGGGTCAGTTTTTCTTCGGTGAGAGGCATGTGCACCATCAGTATTTTGTTTAATAATCGGCGATATAACGTGTCATTTTCCCATTGGATTTCTTGAGGGAGCAAAGACCGCTCTTCAGGGGAAAGAGCGTCCAAACCTTTTCGGCCGATCTTTCGAATCACTTCTTGCTTTGCATTCAGAGCTACCAGAGGGATTTTATTTTTTTGAGCAAAATCCAGAATCTCTTGGTAACTAGGGTAGTTTCCCCAACGTTTTTTCCATTCGATCTCCTCCGCAAGCTGTGAAAAGTCCAACTTCCCAGCATTGAACTGATCGAGCGGTTTCTGATACACGTCTTCGATCTGCTCAAGTCCGATCAGAAGTTGAGAATGCTGCTTATGCAGGGATTTGATAATCTTTAACTGCCATTCGTGATGCCTCGCAATCCGATGTGTTTCCCCCAGATACACAACTCGAGAACGGCTCAAGTCATGAACAATTGTAGGAAAGGTGATGACATCTCCCTGGTAAAGATCTACCCAAAGGCTCAGGCGTTTTTTCTCGTGTGACGCATTGAGACTGACCACAAACCCACACACGAGAACAAACAAGAGCGGTTTCATCTAAATAGCTAAACTCAAACGCTCGCATCAGGCAAACTCTTCTCTCATTTAGATCGAGGAACACACAGCTATTACAGTTGATTTAACCGTTGCCGCTTGCGTTATCTAAATCTGCTTCGATCTACATCTTACTCAGAAATGAGTCCGCTTCTTCCAAAGTGAGTGGCGCTTGCCTGGGCCCGATGTGTTGCCCGGCCGGTAACATTTGAATCCATTCTCGATAGGTTTCGAATTGATCATCTACGATTCCCCGGCGCACCAATTCTTTTTCATCGATTTCCCCGAGGTCTCCCACTTGAGCCAAATGATCTGCAACCGCTTGGCGTAACGCCGTCAATCGCGACTGATGTTCGGGTAGTTCTGCCAGGTTATTTAACATCCACGGGTCGTTGTAGGCATCATAGAGTTCTTCACGGGGTTTTGTTTCGCCAAAGAAGAGGGCCTGGGCCGGATCCAATTCTCCTTTCTCATAGCATTCTCGCATCTGATTTAGGCCTGGCTGTTGCTCCATATAGTTCTGGCGTCGAGCCCATGGCAGTCCGGGAACATCATTGCGAATGTAGTGCCACCCCTCATTACTCCGTGCGCCCCGGATCTTATCAAAATTTTCATCCATCCGGTCGCGACCAAAGAAAGCCCACTTTCGAGGTGGAGCTTTCTCTGCTCCTAGGAATATTTGTCCCTGATAGTGCGATGGGATTGTTCCGCCTGCAATTGATACCAACGTCGGGGCGATATCTACCCATGCCACGAGATCATCGATTTCACCCCCGCCCTCTACATTACCAGGCCAGTGAACGATTAATGGGAGGTGCACGCCCTCCCCATAAACCCATCGTTTTTCTCTTGGCAATCCACGTCCGTGATCGGTTAGAAAAAGCACAATGGTATTATCACGAAGACCTTGTTCATCTAACCACTTGAGTCGCTGGCCAATCATTCGATCCATTTCACCAACGGCATCATAGTAGCTGGCTAACTGATCTCGGATTTCTGGGGAATCTGTATAAAGCGGAGGAACCGAAGCCTTCTTGGGATCGTGCCGCTGTGGCACATCCATTTCCCGAATCCTGTCGATTCCTTCTTGAAACATCTGACTCTCATGCGTTTGCCAGAAGTTTTCATAGACAAAGAATGGCTGTTGGGGCGCAGGACGCTCCCACCACTTTTCTTGATCGTCGCACCATCCATCAAGAGGTTCAAAGTTGAAGTCGAGCTTCGTGGGCCAGGAGACGTGGTAACCCGCATCACGAAGTTCGTGGGTAAAACATCGAGGAGGGTTCAACAAATT
Organism: Verrucomicrobiota bacterium; assembly: GCA_039027395.1. Classification (GTDB taxonomy): domain Bacteria; phylum Verrucomicrobiota; class Verrucomicrobiia; order Methylacidiphilales; family JBCBYL01; genus JBCCKK01. The sequence goes on from JBCCKK010000105.1 coordinate 4,441, forward strand.
GGATCGCATATGATGGCTTCCAATGGACCAAGGATAACACCCTGAAACCATTCCCCCTCGACTGGGAGCGCAGACAGGGGCGTGAGAAATGGCATGGGTAAACCGGGCTCCTTCCTTTGCGAGTTGATCAAGGTTGGGCGTGTGGGCGTAGTCGTCTCCATAGGATCCTAAGTGGCGTCCCACATCCTCTCCTTGCAGCAACATAATATTCGGACGTTTCTTCATAGAATTAAGGGAGGAGCTCCGTTATTTCCACCGTTGTAAAATGTGGCTTAAAATGCAACAGCTCCCTCTATGAAACCACAGAAACCAAAACTCCACGCCCTCTTTTTAAACTAACCCGTTACCCTATCTTTGATTCGCTTCTCGAGAAAAAATCCCTTACCTATGTAGGTCTAGATGATCTCCTATCAAGAAGCTCTTACTCGAGTTCTCGAGGCAGCGAGCCCACTGCCTCCTGAATACCTCTCCTTAGAACAATCACTCCACTACGCTCTGCTAGAAACGGTTACGGCACCCGAAGACTTGCCTCCATTTGACCGATCGGCAATGGACGGTTACGCAATCGCCGAAGCGACAAACACACATTACTATTCTGTTGTTGGTGAAATCCACGCTGGAGATCCAGTACACCGAGCTCTCGTTGCGGGAGAATGTGTTCGAATCGCTACGGGAGGACATGTCCCGGAAGGTGCCAACCGCGTTATTCCTAAAGAATTGGCCCAAGAAGCAAAGAATGGAAAACGCGTCCAGTTCTCCAAAGGCCCTAATACCTCTTTCATTCGCAGCAAAGGGGAAGATTGCAAAAAAGGAGCTGTTCTCCTCGAAGAAGGTCAACTTTTGATGCCTACCGATCTCGCTCTGCTGGCTTCGATTGGGCACACCCTTTTTCCTGTTATTGAACGCCCCAAGATTGCCCATTTAACGACTGGCGATGAAGTGGTTCCTCCCTCAGAAGCACCACAGGCCGGTCAGATTCGAAATTCTAATGGAATTCTTGTTCAGTCGTTTCTTCAAAGCCATCACTTTGATCTAGTCCAGCAGGCCCATCTTGGAGATGACGAAGCACAGATCGCAGAATGGATCAGCACATGGCAATCCCAAGCCCATGTTTTACTCATTTCAGGAGGCGCAAGTGTCGGCCCCAAGGACTTTGCCCCCGATCTCTTGAAAACATCGGGGTATCGAGGTGCGTTCTCTCGGGTTGCCATTCGCCCGGGTAAACCCGTTTTCTTCGGATATCAAGAAGATCATTATGCGTTTGTGCTACCCGGAAATCCAGGATCCCATCTTGCGATCCTGCGACTCCTCGTATTACCACTGCTCCAGAAGCTAGCAGGGAGAGCACCTTCCGACACCTTAGTCAAAGCTCAGCTCTCCGAAACAGGAACCTATCGCCCCGATTCGCGGGAAACATTTCTTCCAGGACATCTGATCTCCACCGGAAATGACAGCCGTGTCTCAATTCCTCAATGGCAAAGTTCAGGAGACGTTGTAAGCTTTGCCCAAGCAAATGTGCTGGTGCGAATTCCGGAAGAGCAAGAGGTTCCACCCGCCGGCACCTTCGTTGAATGCCTGCCGCTCTACCCGGCCTGAGGTTCGCCAAAGAAAAAGAAAAAGGATCGCATCCCGGAACGCACTCTCGGTAGTCTTTATTTATGTCGGAGACGTTTTCTCATCTAAACGCCGAAGGTGAAGCCACGATGGTTGGTGTTGGCCACAAACCGCAGCTACAGCGGACTGCTATCGCATCTGGGGCATTGTTCTGTTCTGGAGAGACCCTCCTCCAACTCAAAAAGCAAGCGCTTCCCAAAGGAGATGCTCTCACTGTCGCCAAGATTGCCGGCATTCAAGCGGCGAAACGCACAGCCGATTGGATCCCACTCTGCCACACACTTCCTCTCTCCAAAGTGGATATCGAATTTCAGATTGAGGAGGCCCATATCGCCATTACTGCAACAGCAGAAACGGTTGCTCAAACCGGGGTAGAAATGGAGGCACTCACGGCAGTAAGTGCCGCCGCTCTGACGCTTTATGACATGTGCAAAGCAGTCGATAAACAGATGCGCATCGGAGATATCGTTCTCGAAAAAAAGACTAAGAAACCCCTGGATCACAGGTTGTGAAAGTCGGGAGAGTTACCCTAAGCGATCGAGCTGCTCAGGGAGTTTATGAGGATCGCAGTGGACCAGAAATCGATACACTGGTCAAAAGAGCTTTTCCCAAAGAATCCATTGAGCTGGTCACACGCCTCCTTCCCGATGATCAATCCAGGATTGAATCTGCCCTGATTGAACTCGTCAAGATCGAATGCTGTGATTTGGTAATCACAACCGGTGGAACAGGTCCTTCCAAACGTGATCACACTCCGGAAGCGACGCTATCCGTCATTACTAAGGAACTTCCCGGATTCGGTGAGTTAGTGCGAATGGAATCCTACAAGAAGGTGCCTACATCGATTCTTTCCAGGTCAACAGCAGGCATCCGGGAACAGACACTGATCATTAACTTGCCCGGGAATCCAAAAGCGATCGGAGAGTGTTTACCTCTTCTGATTCCAGCGATCAAAGAGTGCCTTAAACACCTAGCTGGCGAAGATTAATCAATTGCACCATCAGTAGCTTGATCCGCCATTTCGCCAAATACGAGAACAAGCTCTCGAACCGTCGCCACCTTTTCGCCTTTGACTTCAGCCTTTGCTGAGAAAACGGCAAGAGGGGGACGCAGTGACTTGAGTTTCACTTCCATTTGCACTTTTTCACTCGGGACTACTTTTCGGTAGAATTGCGCCCCATCCATTGAGGCAAAGTATACTTTGCCACTAGAAATGGTGAATTTCTCTCGAGCTTCGGCATTTTCAAGCACCCAGAGACATCCAGCTTGCCCCATCGATTCAAACAAGATACTTGCAGGAAGAACAGGGTCGTCTTTGAAGTGCCCCTGGAAAAAGCTTTCTTCGGGATCTGGCGTGTAGTTGGCTCTTACAAGATCTCCGTCGAGCTCAGCACTATCCAAAAACATAAAGGGAGGCTGCTGAGGAAGGACCAATTCGATGTTTTCTCGTTGATACGACTTAGTCAGTTTCTTCTCATCAGCGGAAGTGTCACCACCTCCGAGTTTGCTTGCTAGATAATTCTTAACCTCACCCAGAGTGCGGATCGTTTGCAACTCGCTATCGTCGACCCGGAGCCCCAGCGCTTCTTCAATGGAAAGCACAATCTCAAGCATAGTCAGGGAATCGATTCCCAAATCATCTGCCAGCAATGTATCCTCATCCGCATCATCGATTTTGATACCGGATTCTGGAGGCATATAACGATCAATGATTCCGTAAACAATCGGTTCTAAGGCATCGGCATTGCCATTTTCACGATAATCCAGGATGGCTTCGAGCGTGCCGGGGCGACATCGCCTAAATGACTCCTGTAGGTCTTCTTTTTCTTGATCTGTTAATGCCATATCTAGAGCGGGGGAATATAAGAGGATTAAAGACTATAATCCAAGCAATTCTTATTCCCACAGGGAATATTTTAGGCTGAGACTGTAAAATACTCCTTTATCTCCTTATCAGTGCAGCGGTTATAAGTTTTGGATTTAGGCTTCGAGCCAGCTTAATAGCTTCTCTGATACATCAGAGACCAATAATAAATTCATGGATCCTTCAGGGGCCACCAACGCTTGATTTTTGTCCGCCTGCCAGTGCCATTGAGCAACATCCGAAGCTCCAAACAGCGTTAGAACAGGCTTTCCAAACGCCTGTCCTAGATGCGCAGCCGCCCCATCGATGGCCAAAATCGCAGATACTTCATTGAGCACCCACAAAAACTGCCGAAACGACATCACACCGAGAGATTTCACATCTGCCCGTTTCACCTGCTGAATGACTTGCCCTGCTAGCTGTTGCTCCCACTCCTGAGGCCCTGCTGAAATAAGAATCGGTCGATCTTTCAGTGTTTCACAACTCTGGATAAGCTCAGCCCAACACCTTGGTTGCCAGCACTTGCGCTTCCATGCCGAGCTCACATGAAGTAGCAGCGGCTTCTGCTCGATGAAATCCACATTCTCGACCCCTTCCCGCCAAGACCGAGGAGGGGGTTGCAAACGAGGTGGTCGAAAGGCTTCCACTGGCACACGGTCTCCGACGGCAGCCCTCCATAACCAGCGCGCTCGGTATTCCCTTTCCATAGGATGGTGCTGAATGGAAAATCGCCCCAAGCGGTGAATTCTTCGAACTTGTTCATCATTTTCGACGATCACTTCCCGCTTTGCAGACCGTAGAATCAAAGCCCGAGCTGCTGAACGTGATCCCGAGTCTCCGCACAAAATTCGATCGACTTGCACCCACGGGCGCGGCTGAACACTCACCACTCGCTCGCCCATCAACGAAACTAAATCCTCAAATCCAGGGCGGCAAAGAATACCAACCGGTGCCCCGTGATACTCTGCCATAGCATTCAACGCGGGTTCGGTCAGCAGAGTGTCTCCTAGCTGCTTGTAGTACACCACAGCAAAAGGAAATTTCATGAGTTCGAGTTTCTAAAAATTCCCTGAAGAGCAGCTAGGCGCGCAAATACATTTCCCTGACCTAATAAGCTCTCAAACGTCCCCGATTCTACGATTTGGCCTTGTTCCAAAACCAAAATTCGATCTGCTCGACGTAAGGTGGCTAACCGATGAGCAATCGCAATTACCGCACGATCTTGGGCTAGACGGTTAATCACTTCTTGGATTCGAGATTCCGATTCTGCATCTAGTGCTGCAGTCGCTTCATCCAAAATAAGAAGCGGTGCGTCTCTCAGAAAGGCCCTCGCTAGGGAGATCCGTTGTTTTTGACCTCCAGAAAGGCGAACCCCCTGTTCTCCTAACATCGTGTCAAACCCCTCTTCCATTTCAGAAATAAACTCATCTGCACAAGCGAACTCGGCAGCTTCCTGGATTTGGGCTTCTGTAGCCTGAGGATTTCCAAACGCGATGTTTTCGCGGACTGAGCGATCAAAAATCGCCACATCTTGCCCCACTAACGCAATCTGACGTCGCAGCGATTGAATTGAAAAATTTCGGATATCTTGACCATCCCAAAGGATCCGACCATCTGTCGGATCATAATATCGCAGAATCAAATTAATCAGGGTGCTTTTACCAGATCCACTCGCTCCTGCTAGACCGATAAACTGTCCCGCATTTAGATCAAAAGAAACGTTCTTGAGGACGGAATCCTGAGGATTTCCATAGGTAAATGAAACGTCGGTGAAGATCACCGCATCGGACAACCCACCAACCTTCTTGTTATCGGATGCATCTCGAACCGAAGGTTTCGAGGAGAGGATGTGTTCCAACCGTTCGGCACTCACCGATGCCTGTTGGAAATTATTATTCACCGCAGCTAACCGCTTCAAAGGAGTATAGGCCAAAAAGAATCCTCCTAGAAAAACCGCAAGATTGCTCATGGAGCTGCCTAAAACAAAAGCCGCTACTAGCACCAAACAAAAACCCAACGCCGCTACAGTTTCAATAATCGGATTCACTAGGGTAAATGAATTATCCCGCTTCAGGTTGGCCGCTGCAATCCGCTGACTCGTAGCTGCATATTCCTCCGATTGAATTTTCTCCAACCCATAGGCTTTAACCGTTCGGATATGCGATAAGAAATCAATCAGCCGCGACGCTTGCTCAACACCCGTATCTCGACTCCGCTTCGCATAGCGGCGCACACGGTTTCCCAAAATAACCACGGGCACGACACACACCGGAAAGAACACCATCGCCATCAAGGTCAGTCGAATATCGACTAAAAAAATGACGGCCCCTAGCGTGGCAACAAATGTGAGTGGCTGCCGGATCAGATCCGTCAAACCAAGCCCCCAAGCTTTATTCAAGGCAATCGTGTCTAGATCAATCCGGGTCAACAT